>JAQSXQ010000496.1 GCA_029256565.1 Mycobacterium sp. | reverse complement strand
GTTATGCAGGTGATCGTGTCAAGGGGTTTGGGCAAAGAATCGTGAAGCGGGTCGGATCTGGTGATGTGAGCGACGGTCAGGAGGCTTCGTCGCCGAGCCGGGTGAGTAGACCGTCGAAGATCTTCTGGCGGCCGAGTTGGCCCTTTGTCGCGGCGTCGTCGCGTTGGCGCTGCAGGGTGGGCCGGAACTCGATGGTGGTGACGAAGTGCGTGCAGGATTCACAGATCGACTCGAAGTGGCAGTCGAGCTCGACCGGGCGGGCGCAGTAGCCGTTGCCGAGCATGCGCTGGTGCATCTGCGTGCGGAGCTTGGCCATCTCGGCGCCCTCGGCGTCAGCGGCCAGCGCGCGAGGTTGGTCGTAGAGGGCCTCGACCTTCTCCGAGACCGCGAAGTACTCGTCGGCCACGGTGCGATCGGCGATCCGGGCATAGACGAGGGTCATGCTCAGGGAGCGGTGCCCGAGCAGGGCGGCGATCGCCTCGAGCGACATGCCGCGGTTGATGGCCTGGGTGGCCAGGGTGTGACGGAGCCGGTGCGGGGAGACGCCTTCGAGGCCCGCGGCCTGGGCGACCTTGGCGACCGCGGCGTCGACGCGCGCGGTGCTCAGTGGTCGTCCCCGCTCGGTGAACATCAGCTTCGAGCGCAGGTCCTCGGGTCGGGTGGCCAGCCAGCGGTCGAGGAGTTCCTTGAGTTGGGGGTGCAGCGGGATGTAGCGGTCGTTGTGCAGCTTGCCGACCGGAACCCGCAGCCAGTAGGCCGAGCCGATCTGCACGACGGCGTCGACGGTGAGGTTGACGAGTTCTCCCTTGCGCATGCCGGTGCGGGCGAGGAACTCGACGATGAGGCGGACCAGGGGGTCGGGGTCGGCGCGAGCGGCGACGAGCAGCTTCGTCGCGGCGGCGTCGTCGAGGAACCGGGGCAGCGGATCGTCCTTGATCGGCAGGTCGTGGGGGAAGATCGGCGCCCGGGCTGGGGCGTCCGTGCCGCCCCACTCGATGAGTCGTTGGAAGCACAGCTGCACCGAGTTCAACCGGCGCCGCACGGTGTGGCGGTGCAGTCGACCTCCGTGGTGGGCAGGCCGCTCGACGAGCCAGCGCTTGTAGTCCTCGACGTGGCCGCGATCCACCTCGGCCGCCGAACCGATGTCGGGATGGCGGCGGGCGAGGAAGCAGGCGAACTCGCGTAGCGCCTCGTCCTCGTTGGCGACGGTGCCGGGGCGCCGGGTCACCCGCAGCTGCTCGAGGTAGCCGGTCAACGTCTCGGCGAGGACCGCGGGCACCTGATCCCAGGTGTCGGTGCGGGGACGGCTACGGCGGGTGCGCGGGCGGGGTGGTTCGTCGCTGAGCCCGGCGTGGAACAGGGTGGCCTGCAGCCCGAACAGGATCGCGTGCCGGTTGGGGTGCGGGGCGACACCGAGCCGGCCGGCGGCGGTGTCGAGCGCGGCGTGGGTCGCGTCGAGCAGCGTGTGGGTGACCGCGTCCGGCACGACGGCGTGCAGCGCGCAGACCTGCGCGAGAGCCGCCCACTGCCGCTCGCTGCTCTTGGCCACGAAACCCAGCGCGGTGGCGGACTCGGCGAAGCCGGCTGACGTCGTCGGGTGGTAGGCGGCCATGATCGGGCCAAGCCGGGGACGGCGGGTGATCAGGTAGTCGGCCGAGACCGGCATCCGCGCGGTGAGCGCGAGCCAGGCCACGACCCGGCGCACTCGTTCGTCGGCGTCGACCTGCGCCTGAAGCGGCGCGCCCATCCAGCCGGCCGCCGAACCGAACCGCGCGCAGAAGGCGCGGGCGCCGTCCTGGGCGCTGCTCACCGCCAGGAACCCGGCCTGGGTGAACTCGCTGAGGTAGACCTCGACCAAGTCGAGCGCGGCCGCCGGAAGCCGATGCGGGCGGGGCATCACTGCGCCCCGGCAGATGGCGCGGCGGCCGGGGCTGCGACGGTCTGGGCGTCGATCGCGGCCAGCGCGTTGGTGTACTCGCTGGCCAGCCAGCCCGCGGACAGATGCAGGTAGACACGGGTGGACTCGATCGAGCGGTGCCCGGCCTGGGCCTGCACCGCCTCGAGCGCCATCCCGGCCTCCCGCAACCGTGTCAGACAGGTATGGCGCAGCTGGTGACAGGTCAGGTGATCGATCCCGGCGCGCCGGCGGGCCCCGCGGACGATCTCGTCGATCCCGTGGCTCGACAGCGGGTCGCCCCGGTTCGAGCCCTTGAGGACCAGGAAGACCCGGTCGGTGCCCGGATCCGCGGGCCGCTCGGAGTCCAGGTAGCGGGCCAGGGTGGCGAAGAACCGCGGCGAGATCGGCACGATCCGCTGATGCCCGCCCTTGCCCTCGGCGATGAACAACCGGCGCTCACCGACCTTGACATCCCCGAGCCGCAGGCCGAGGACCTCGCAGCGGCGCAGCCCGCCGAGCAGCATCGCCTCGACCATCGCCCGGTCGCGGTGGGTGCGCAGCACCGACATCAGGGCGTCCACCTCGGCCGGGAGCAGGACGCGCGGCAGCGTCCGGGGTGCCCGTAGCAGTGGGGTGCCTCGTCGGGCCGAGCCGGTGCCGGCCCGGCGCGCGGCCATCCCGCGGGGCACCGGGTTGGCCCGCACGTCGGCGTCACCGCGCGCGACGAGGTAGTCGAACAGGCCCGACACCGTGGCCAGGCGACGCTTGATGGTGCGCACCGACAACCCGGCCTCGCCGTCCTCCAGGCGCACCACCCGTGGCCCGCGGCGCGGCGCCCGTTGGGCCTTGATGAAGGAGAACACGTCGGCCGTGGTCACCGCGGCGGGCTCCTTGGCGATGACGGTGAAGAACACCTTCAGGTCGTAGGCCGCGGCCAGCCAGGTGTTCTTCCGGGCTCGGGCGCCGACGAACTCCAGGTAGTCGTCGAGCAACGGATGGCCGAGCCGGATCGACCGCAGCTCGGTGCCCACGACGGACCGGATCAGACGGGGCAGGATCGTGCTCATCGCCACTCCCCGCATCGCCCAGGGATGCGGCGACGATCATCGGACTCGCTTGTGAAGATCACCCTCATATCATGCGAACGGTGCGCCGGAGTCCATCTCGTGGTTGGTCAACATGCGCACGGCTTCCAGCTGGGCATTGTCCAACAGGTGTGCCTCGTCGAAGAGCACGATCGGGGTCCGGCCGCGTTCGGCGTGCTCGGCGGCCAACGCCGCGGCGGCCTGCGGGACCAGGGTTGCGGTGTA
>JAQSXQ010000495.1 GCA_029256565.1 Mycobacterium sp. | reverse complement strand
CGCCGACCCCGCCATCCTCATCGCCGACGAGCCGACGACGGCCCTGGATGCCACCGTGCAGGCGCGCGTGCTCGACCTCCTCCGGCGGATCGCCGACGACGGCGTCGCCGTCGTGTTCATCAGTCATGACCTGGGCGCGGTAGCCCGCGTGGCCGATCGCGTCGTCGTGCTGCACGAAGGCCGCGTGATCGAGACCGGCCGGACGGCCGATATCCTCGCCTCACCCCGTGATCCGCACACGCGGGTCCTGGTCGACGCGACGGCGCAGGAGCCGTTGCGTCGCTCTGCACGCACCGACGCCCCGATCTTCACCGCCACCGGCCTGACGAAAGACTTCGGCGAGCGACGTGCCGTGGACGACGTTTCGATCGAGGTGCGCCGAGGTCGTACCCTCGCGGTCGTGGGGGAGTCGGGCTCGGGCAAGACGACGCTCGCGCGGATGATCGTGGGGGTGGCCGATCCCGATAGCGGATCGATGACGTTCGCAGGGCGTCCCTGGTCACGATCCGTGGCGCGCGGAACGTCACGCACGCGCGTGCAGCTGGTGCAGCAGAACCCGTGGGGTGCTCTCGATCCGCACTGGACGGTCGGGCGCACGCTCCGAGAAGCGGTCGCTGCGGGAGGAACCGCGCGGTCCGAGCGAGGTGACGCCGTTGCGGCCCTGCTCGACGAGGTGGGGCTGTCGCCTTCGTTCGCGCGTCGGCGCCCCGAACAGCTGTCCGGCGGGCAGCGCCAGCGCGTGGCGATCGCGCGCGCCCTCGCCGTCGAGCCTGAGCTGCTCGTGCTCGACGAGCCGGTCTCGGCTCTCGATTCCTCGGTACGGGCGCGGATCCTGGATCGGCTCATCACTCTGCAACGCGAACGCGACCTGGCGATGGTCTTCATCACCCATGACCTCGCGGTCGTGGCGGCGGTCGCCGACGATGTCATCGTCATGAAGGACGGCCGTGGGGTGGACTCGGGCACCGTGTCGTGCGTGTTCGCCGCACCGCGTCACGACTTCACACGGGAGATGCTCGCCGCCGCGGGCATCGATACGCCGGGCACCGCCTGAGGACCCCGGCTCTCACCCCACATCGGCCGCCACGTTCGGTTCGTCTCTCCGGTATTCACCCGCTGCGTCGCGTCCCCGGGTCGCGGGCTCGCAACCGGGCGCTGGTTAGCGTCGAGCCGTACGCCAGCGCTGGAAGCCGCCCGTCGGCGCGCGCACAACAGATGGAGACCACATGAAGAAGACGTCCGTGAGCGCTGCCGAGAGCGACGACCTCGGGGCGCCCCACCGTGCGCTGAGCCGCCGCACCGTGATCGCCGGTACCGCGTGGAGCGTTCCGGTCATCGTGGCGATGACGGCGACGCCCACTTTCGCCGCCGCTTCCGTCCAACCCCGCACGATCGCGGTGACGACGGCCAACATGCAGGTGACCGCGTCGGGAACCACCCAGGTGAAGGCGCAGGTGAAAGACGGAACGGTGCCGGTGAACGCAGCCCCCGTTTCGTTCAGCGGTCCGACGGGGTCGTCCTTCGCCCCCGCGTCGACGACCACCGACGCTTCGGGCACCGCCACGACCATGCTGACCTTGAACAACCCGTGGACCCGCCCCGGGTCGACCACGACGGTTTCCGCGGTCTCAGGGTCAGCGACCGCATCCCAAGGTCTCACCATCCTCGGCGCGAACCTCATGGCGGCGGGCTCGGGGTACACCAGTTCGTTCGCCCAGGACTCGTTGGTCTTCCCCTCCCCGATCGTCCAGGCCACGAGCTGCGACTCGTACATGGGTGCGCAGTTCGTTCTGCTGCAGGACGGCTCCGTGTGGTCCAAGGGCCGGAACGGGAAGGGTTCGCTGGGCGACGGATCGACGAGCGACCGCTCTGCGTGGGCGAAGATCCCCTCGCTGTCGGCGGTGACCCAAATCGCCGCCGGCGGCGAGTCGGCGTACGCGCTTCTGTCCGACGGCACGGTGCGGGCGTGGGGCGCCAACCAGTCGGGCCAGTTGGGCGACGGCACCCAGATGGATCGCTCCACCCCGGTTACGGTGCTGGCGTCGTCCAACACGCCCTTGACGGGAGTGACGCAGATCACCGCGGGCTACTCCACCGCGCACGCCCTGTTGAACGACGGTTCGGTCCGGTCCTGGGGTGACAACCAGTACGGGCAGCTCGCCACGGGCAACAACAACTCGTCCACCTTCCCCGTCGCCGCTCAGGTCGCCTTCGACCCCGGCACTCCGGGATCGGGGTCTTCCACGCCCCTGACCGGGGTTACCCAAATCGCGGCCGGGAGATACACCATCGTGGCCCGCACCACCGACGGCACGGTACGCGCGTGGGGATACAACGTCGACGGAGCGGTGGGAGATGGGACGTTCGGTCAGGGGCTCGACCGTTACCGTGCCGTCCTCGTCCGCATCGCCACCCCGCAGGACACCACGGTGACCAACCCGCTCAAGAACGTGGCTGCGGTGGCGGCAGGGTCCTTCTGCATGTACGCCATCCTCACCGACAAGAGCGTCGTCGCCTGGGGGCGTAATCAGTCCTACGCCCTCGGCACGGGACAGTCGGGAGACCGCTCGGCGGTGGCGGTGCCCGCGCCCGACCTGGTCGACATCGTCGAGGTGACCGGGGGGCGCGAATACGGCGTCGCCCGCAAGACGGACGGCACCATTCTGACCTGGGGAGCGAACTACTCGGGCCAGTTGGGCAACGGATCGATGACGACGCAGACGCAGCCCACCGCGGTCACGAACCAGCAGCTCCTGGGTCAGAAGGTGGTGACGCTGGGAATCTCGACGCTCGCCTTCGCCGTCTTCCTCATCACGGCCTGACCTTCGGTCCCTCCGGTGCGCTGGTCGTCCGCGTCCTCTGGACGGCGGGCGACCAGCGCACCCGCGTTCGTTGCGCGCGTCGGCGCCCGCTCGGTCTCTGCCCGTTCGTCACCGCCCGCTCGACGGCGCCTCGCGAGGCAACGCCCGTGCGCGTAGACTGGGGAGATCAGCACCGATCCGGCCATCACCGGGGAGCACGCGGAAGAAACGGGTCCAGGCCCGGAGTAGAACCGCGCGGGGCAGGCCCGTCACAGCCGCAGTGAGAGTGGCACCGGTCCCGAACGGGGCGGTGCAATGCGGGGTGGTACCGCGGTCCGAGAGGATCGTCCCTGCAGGTGGATCCCAACCTGCGGAGTGACATGACCTACCCACGCCCCTCATCCTTC
>JAQSXQ010000494.1 GCA_029256565.1 Mycobacterium sp. | reverse complement strand
GTCGGCTCGACGCCCTCGACGGCCACCATGGCACCGCCGGCCCTGGCGCAGGCGCTGCGGATGCGCTCGGCGGTCGTAGGGGCCACGAGTGTCTTCGAGGTGGTCATCGCGAGTGCCTTCCAGTTACTGAGGTAAGCCTAACTTAACTACGGCTCACCACCGGCGCAAGGCGTACCCACCGATTTCGACACCGGCGGTTCGATCGCAGCCGATAGGGTTGGGCCGTGCCGCGCGTCGCCTACCTCGGGCCCGAGGGAACGTTCACCGAAGCGGCGTTGTGGCAGATCGCAGGCTCGGGAGCGCTGGCCGGGGACGTCGAACCCCGCTCCGCCGAATCGCCAGGCGCGGCGCTGGCCATGGTGCGCGCGGGCGACGCCGACTACGCGTGCGTGCCGTTCGAGAACTCCATCGAGGGATCGGTGATCCCGACCCTGGACAGCCTCTCGACGGGAACGCCACTGCAGATCTACGCCGAGCACACGCTCGACGTCGCGTTCAGCATCGTGGTCCGGCCCGGCGTGGGCATCGACCAGGTCTCGACCGTCGCCGCGTTCCCGGTGGCCGCCGCCCAGGTCCGCCACTGGCTCGCCGAACACCTGCCGTCGGCGACCCTGGTACCCGCCAGCTCCAACGCCGGGGCCGCCCAGGACGTGGCAGGCGGTCGCGCCGATGCCGGGGTGTCCACGGCGTTGGCCGCTCAGCGGTGGGGGCTCGACGTCCTGGCCGCCGACGTGGTCGACGAGCCGAACGCCCGCACCCGGTTCGTGCTCGCCGGCCCGCCGGGGCCGCCACCGCTGCGCACCGGCGCCGACCGCACGTCGGTGATCCTGCGCCTGGACAACACCCCCGGCGCACTGGTCGCGGCGATGACGGAGTTCGCCGTCAGGGCCATCGACTTGACCCGCATCGAATCCCGCCCGACGAGAACCGAACTGGGCACCTACGTGTTCTTCCTGGATTGCGTGGGACACATCGATGACGATTCGGTGGCGCAGGCACTCAAGGCGCTGCACCGTCGTTGTAGGGATGTGCGATATCTCGGATCATGGCCCACGGGCACCGCGGCAGGCGCTGTGCCGCCTTCGGACGACGACGCTTCACGCTGGCTCATCGGGCTGCGCGAGGGCAGCCCGACCGGGGGAAGCGGCGCGTGAGCGGCCGTCTCGTCCTGGTCAGGCACGGTCAGTCGCACGCCAACGTCGAGCGTCGGCTCGACACCCTGCCGCCGGGCGCCGCGCTGACCGATCTCGGACTCCAGCAGGCGCACGAGTTCGCAGCGGGCTGGGCGCACCCCGTCGGGCTGGTCGCCCATTCGGTGGCGGTGCGGGCAGTGCAGACCGCCGGACGGATCGGTGAGCACCTCGGCCTGCCGACGGTCGCACTCGAGGGCATTCACGAAGTTCAGGCGGGCGACCTCGAGGACCGCAACGACGACCCGTCGATCGACCTGTTCCACGAGGTCTACGGGCGGTGGCACCAGGGCGATCTCGACGAGCGCGTTCCCGGTGGGGAGACCGGCACCGAGGTGCTCGAGCGGTACCTGCCGGTGATCAAGGAGCTGCGGGTCCGCTACCTCGACGACGCGGCATGGCGCGACGACGTCGTCGTGGTCAGCCACGGCGCGGCGATTCGACTGGTGGGCGCGGTGCTCGGCGGGGTCGACGGCGGCTTCGCCCTCGAGCACCACCTCGCCAACGCCCAGTGCGTGGTGCTGACCCCGATCACCGACGGGCGGTGGAGCTGCCTGCAGTGGGGCGAGCTGCTACCGCCGTTCCAGCCCGAACCCGACCCTCAGCCCGGCCAGGAGATCACGCAAACCGCCGACCCGATGGGTTGACGTCCGCGTCCTCGGCCGAGCATTCGCAGCCGATGGCGACGCAGTCGATCACGTAGACGTGTTCGAGGTGAGGTGCGTCGCAGTCGGGCTCCGTGCACTCCGGCCGCGACGTCACGTGCTCGATGACGGTGCCGTGGCAGTGCCACAGCCCGCTCGTGCAGTGTGCGCATTCACCGGTCATGTCTCGTTTGTAGCACCATGCGCCGACGAATCAAGGTCGCCGCGCATGGACCTGCGGCTCAGCCCCAGCCGAGTTCGTGCAGCCGCTCGTCGTCGATGCCGAAGTGGTGGGCGATCTCGTGGATCACGGTGATGGCGACCTCGTCGACGACGTCCGCCTCGGTGTCGCACACGTCGAGCAGCGCGTCCCGGTAGATCGTGATCGCGTCTGGCAGCGAGCCCGCATAGGACGAGTCGCGCTCGGTGAGCGCGACGCCCTCGTACAGCCCGAGGATGTCCGGTTCGGTCGCGTGCCGCGGTTCGACGAGCACCACGACGTTGTCGATGGCCTTGGCGAGCTTGGGCGGGATCAGGTCGAGCGCGTCGGACACCAGCTCGTCGAACCGTTGCGGGGTCATCCGCACGGGCATCAGGTCACGCCGCTGGTCAGGCCGGGGGAGGCGGAGGCAGCAGCGGTCCTGGCGGCGGCGCCCCAGGAGGCGGAGGCGGCACGTCGGCGGGTGGCGGAGGCGCGGCACCCGGAGGCGGCGGTGGCGGTACGGCGCCGTCCTGCGGCGGGGCCTCGCCGGGCGGTGGGCCGGGCGGTGGCGGCGGGCCGTTGAGGAACGTGTTGCCCTGCGGCGGGGCCGCCGGCGGCGCGGAGGTCTCCGCGGTGCTCGAGGTCGACGTCTGCTGCGGCTGCTGGTTCGGCAGGTGCTGGGAGTCGTCCTGCGTGCTCTGCGACGAGGAACTCTGATCGCTCAGGTCGATCTCCGAGGTCATCTGCGTCGAATCCGGCATCGGGATCGGCGGCAGGTTGAGCCGCTCCTCGGGGATGTCCGGCGGCGGGACGGGCGGGCGGCCGTTGATCATCAGCGGGCCCTTGGCGCTGTTCAGCAGCGTCGACCAGCCGCCGTTGCCCAGGGTGGCGCCGATGCTGCAGGACACCTGGTGGCTGCCTGCGTTCCAGCTCGGCAGCGAGATGGTGCCGTAGATCAGGGTCAGCGTGGTGCTGCGCAGCTGGATCGGCGCCAGGTAGGCGTCGGTCATCCGCGTGCACTCGTCCTTGATGAATGCGTCCTGGTCCGCCTCGGCGGGCAACGGCCCAGGAAACTTCTCGGCGAGGTTCACCGACCCGGTGACCTCCATGGCGTGCGGTGCCGCACAGTCGACCGGGATGTCGGTGGGCTGATTGGTCGTCGGGTCGATGCC
>JAQSXQ010000493.1 GCA_029256565.1 Mycobacterium sp. | reverse complement strand
CGGCTACAAGCCGAACACCAAGCCGCACAGCAGGCAGATCCGGGAGGCCGCCAAGCTCATCGCGGCCGCCAGCAAGCCGGTCCTCTACGTCGGCGGCGGCGTCATCCGCGGCGACGCGAGCGAGCAGCTGCTGGAATTGGCCGAGCTGACCGGGATCCCGGTCGTCACCACGCTGATGGCCCGCGGTGCGTTCCCCGACAGCCACGAGCAGAACCTGGGCATGCCCGGGATGCACGGCACCGTCGCCGCGGTCGGCGCGCTGCAGAAGAGCGATCTGCTGATCGCGCTCGGCACGCGCTTCGACGACCGGGTGACCGGGCAGCTGTCGTCGTTCGCGCCGGAGGCCAAGGTGATCCACGCCGACATCGACCCCGCCGAGATCGGCAAGAACCGCCACGCCGACGTGCCGATCGTTGGCGACGTCAAGGCCGTCATGACCGACCTGGCGGAGGCATTGCGTCGGGACGGGACGTCCAAGGACACGCTGGATCTCGAGGACTGGTGGAAGTACCTGAACAACGTCCAGGCCACCTATCCGCTGAGCTATGACCCGCAGAGCGACGGCAGCCTCAGCCCGGAGTACGTCATCGAGACGCTGAGCCGCATCGCAGGCCCGGACGCGGTGTACGTCGCAGGCGTCGGGCAGCACCAGATGTGGGCTGCGCAGTTCGTCAAGTACGAGAAGCCGCGCACGTGGCTGAACTCCGGTGGTCTCGGCACCATGGGTTACGCCGTGCCCGCGGCGATGGGCGCCAAGTTCGCGCGGCCCGACGCCGAGGTGTGGGCCATCGACGGCGACGGCTGCTTCCAGATGACCAATCAAGAATTGGCGACCTGCGCGGTCGAGGGTGCGCCGATCAAGGTGGCGCTCATCAACAACGGCAACCTGGGCATGGTGCGGCAGTGGCAGACGCTGTTCTACGGCGAGCGCTACAGCCAGACCAACCTGTCCACGCACAGCCACCGCATTCCCGACTTCCTGAAGCTGGCCGAAGCGCTGGGCTGCGTCGGATTGCGTTGCGAGCGGGCCGAAGACGTCGAGGACGTCATCAACCAGGCTCGGGCGATCAACGACCGTCCGGTGGTCATCGACTTCATCGTGGGCGCCGACGCGCAGGTGTGGCCGATGGTGGCCGCAGGCACGGGCAACGACGAGATCATGGCGGCGCGCAACATCCGCCCGCTGTTCGACAACGAGGACCAGGTGTAGTGATGAGCGCTTGCGCGAAGAACCAAGGAGTCGCACGATGACCACGACCATCCACACCCTCTCGGTTCTCGTCGAGGACAAGCCCGGCGTGCTCGCCCGCGTGGCGTCGCTGTTCTCGCGCCGCGGCTTCAACATCCAGTCGCTCGCGGTCGGCGCCACGGAGCAGAAGCACCTCTCGCGGATGACGATCGTGGTCGCCGTCGACGACTTCCCGCTCGAGCAGATCACCAAGCAGCTCAACAAGCTGGTCAACGTGATCAAGATCGTCGAGCAGGACGAGGACAACTCGGTGTCGCGCGAGCTGGCACTGATCAAGGTCCGTGCCGACGCGGCCACCCGCGGTCAGATCATCGAGGCGGTGAACCTGTTCCGTGCGAAGGTGGTCGACGTGTCGGCGGAGTCGCTGGTCGTCGAGGCCACCGGCACGCCTGGCAAGCTCGAGGCGCTGCTCAACCTGCTGGAGCCGTACGGCATCCGTGAGATCGCGCAGTCCGGCATGGTGACGTTGGCCCGCGGGCCGCGCGGCATGGTCACCACCAAATAGTCTTCAGTTACGGAAGAGAAAAGGAAATATCAAGTGGCAGTAGAGATGTACTACGACGACGACGCGGACCTGTCGATCATCCAGGGACGCAAGGTCGGCGTGATCGGGTACGGCAGCCAGGGACACGCGCACTCATTGAGCCTGCGCGACTCCGGCGTCGAGGTGAAGGTCGGTCTCAAGGAGGGCAGCAAGTCCCGTGAGAAGGTGACCGAGCAGGGCCTCGAGGTCGACACCCCCGCCGAGGTCGCCAAGTGGGCCGACGTGATCATGCTGCTGGCGCCCGACACGGCGCAGGCGGAGATCTTCTCGACCGACATCGAGCCGAATCTCGTGGCGGGCAATGCGCTGTTCTTCGGCCACGGCCTGAACATCCACTTCGACCTGATCCAGCCTGCCGACGACATCACCGTCGGCATGGTGGCGCCCAAGGGCCCCGGCCACCTGGTGCGCAGGCAGTTCGTCGACGGCAAGGGCGTTCCCGCGCTGATCGCCGTCGACCAGGATCCCAACGGTGAAGGCGAGGCGCTCGCGCTGTCCTACGCCAAGGGCATCGGCGGCACCCGGGCAGGCGTCATCAAGACCACGTTCAAGGAGGAGACCGAGACCGATCTCTTCGGCGAGCAGGCCGTGTTGTGCGGTGGCACCGAGGAACTGGTCAAGGCCGGCTTCGAGGTCATGGTGGAGGCCGGCTACGCCCCCGAGATGGCCTACTTCGAGGTGCTGCACGAACTGAAGCTGATCGTCGACCTGATGTACGAGGGCGGCATCGCACGGATGAACTACTCGGTGTCCGACACCGCGGAGTTCGGTGGCTACATCTCCGGCCCGCGCGTCATCGACGCCGACACCAAGGACCGGATGCGCGCCATCCTCAAGGACATTCAGGACGGCAGCTTCGTGAAGCGGCTCGTCGCGAACGTCGAGGGCGGTAACAAGGAACTCGAGGGTCTGCGCAAGGAGAACGCCGAGCACCCCATCGAGGTCACCGGCAAGAAGCTGCGCGACCTGATGAGCTGGGTCGACCGGCCGATCACCGAGACCGCTTAGCATCACCGCGTCTTCGGCGCGTTCCGGGAGCACTGCACGCTCCCGGAACGCGCCGAACTCGTTCGGCGGGGTCAGTCCTTGAGGGGGTCGTGACCCCAGTTCATCAGCGAGTAGCGCCAGTGCGTGTCCTCGACGTCGCCCTTGGGGCGCTGGGCGGAATGGCGGTGGACGTACCCGACGACCTTGCGCATGTGGGCGTAGTCGTCGTCGGACAGGTCTGACTTCTTGGCCTTGAGCAGCTCGATGATCCTGCGTCCGCTGGCGTGCCCGGTCGACTCGCCGCCTCCGTCGGACTTCTGCCCGACGTCCTTGGATTCGTCTGTCTCGAGCCACTTCTCGAGTTCGCTCGCGGTCATGTTGACCGCGTCGTGGAACTCCTTGGCCGTCTCGTCGTGGTCGTCGTCCTTGCC
>JAQSXQ010000492.1 GCA_029256565.1 Mycobacterium sp. | reverse complement strand
GTCGTCGACGAGGACCAGGCACCCGCCGGTCAGCTCGTCGGCCGGGTCGACGCCCGGCGGCGGTTGCTTGAAGTGCAACTCCACGTCGGCGAGGGTCAGCGCCAGGTAGAGGTAGGGCCGTTCCTGACGATGGGTGACCGTGAAGCCGAGCGCGCCGTAGAAGTCCACGGTCCGATCGACGTCGACGCACGGCAGCAGCGGGATGGTGGTGGTCGGCATGGCACCACGGTACTCAACGTTGAGTAGTGACGCCACCTACTCGGGAAACGACACGGCCCCGCACGCCGGAGCGTGCGGGGCCGTGTCGTGTCAGGCGAGTGGACGTCAGTCGTTGTCCATGTTCCCCGGCGTGGTCTTGGAGACCTGCACCAGGAACTCGTAGTTGGTCTTCGTCTTGCGCAGCTGGCTCATCAGCAGGTCGATGGCCTGATGGCTGTCGAGACCCGACAGGACGCGGCGCAGCTTGTGCACGACGCCGAACTCGTCGGTGGACAGCAGCAGCTCGTCCTTGCGGGTACCCGACGGGTTCACGTCGACCGCCGGGAACACCCGGCGCTCGGCGATCTTGCGGTCGAGCTTCAGCTCGGCGTTGCCGGTGCCCTTGAACTCCTCGAAGATCACGGTGTCACCGGTCGAGCCGGTCTCGACCATCGCCGTCGCGATGATGGTCAGCGACCCACCGAACTCGATGTTGCGCGCCGCGCCGAGGAACCGCTTCGGCGGGTACAGCGCGGTCGAGTCGACGCCACCGGACAGGATGCGGCCCGATGCCGGCGACGCGTTGTTGTACGCGCGGCCCAGACGGGTGATCGAGTCCAGCAGGACCACGACGTCCTTGCCCTGCTCGACGAGCCGCTTGGCCCGCTCGATCGCGAGTTCCGCAGCCTGGGTGTGGTCTGACGGCGGCCGGTCGAACGTCGAGGCGATGACCTCGCCCACGACCGAGCGCTGCATGTCGGTGACCTCTTCGGGGCGCTCGTCGACGAGCACGACCATCAGGTGACACTCCGGGTTGTTCTTCGTGATCGCGTTCGCGATGTCCTGCATGATCGTCGTCTTGCCTGCCTTGGGCGGCGACACGATCAGGGCACGCTGGCCCTTGCCGATCGGCATGATCAGGTCGATGACGCGGGTCGTCAGACGATCGGGCGTGGTCTCGAGGCGCAGCCGCTGGTTCGGGTAGAGCGGCGTCAGCTTCTGGAACTCCGGCCGGTTCCTCGCGTTCTCCACCGGACCACCGTTGACGGTGTCCAGGCGGACCAGCGGGTTGAACTTCTGGCGCGGGTTCTGGCTGCTGTTGCCAGTGCTCTCGCCCTCGCGGGGCACTCGGACGGCGCCGGTGACGGCGTCACCGCGGCGCAGGCCGTTCTTGCGGACCATGTTCATCGACACGTAGACGTCGTTGGGTCCGGCCAGGTAGCCCGAGGTGCGGACGAACGCGTAGTTGTCGAGCACGTCGAGGATGCCGGCGACCGGCTGGACGACGTCGTCCTCGCGGAGTTCGGTGTCGCGGTCGTTGCCGCCGCCACCCTCGCCGCCGCCACCGCGCTCGCGGCGCTTGCGGTCACGGAACCGGCGTCCGCGACGACCGCCGCGGCCGTCGCCGTCGTCGTCGTCATCGTCGTTCTGGCGGTTGCGGTTGTTGCCGCCGTCGTTCGACGCGTTGTTCTTGTTCTGGTCCCGGTTCTGGTCGCCCCGGTTGCTCTGGTCGCCCCGGTTCTGATCGCCCCGGTTCTGGTTCTGGTTGTTCTGGTTCCGGTTGTTCTGGTTCCGGTTGTCGTTTCCGCGGCGACGACGTGAATCGTCGGCGTCGTCGGCGTCCGGGCTCGCCTGGTCGGCGTCGCCGCCCTTCGATCCCGCGTTCTCGGTCTTCTCGGTCGCCTTGTCAGCAGTCTTCTCGGTCTTCGGGGACCGGTCGGCCCTGTCGTTCTCGACGGCGGGCTTGTCCGCGGGGGCGTCCTGGACGGCCTGCTCTACCTTCGCGCCGGACTTCTGCTCGGCGGCGGGGGCTGCTGCGCCATCGGACTCGGCTGCCCGCTCCGGGGCACCGGTCCTACGCGAGGAGCTGCGCCGCTCACGCTTCGGCGGCGCGGCCTGTGCGGGTGCGTCGGCGGCGCCGTCTTGCGCGGTCTCCGAAGCAGTTTGGGCATCGGGTTGCGCGGGGGCGGCTTGGGTGGCCTGCGGCGCCGACGCGGCGGTGCCGCCATTGGTCTCGCCGCGGTGTTCGCGGATCGCAGCGACCAGCTCGCTCTTGCGCATGCCGGACGAGCCCTTGACGCCAAGCTGATTGGCCAGCGCGCGGAGGTCGGGCAGCACCATCGCGGTGAGCGAGGCGCCGCGTCCACCGGACGAACGGCCACCGGACGCGACGGAACCCGCGGGGTCGCCGGAGGCGACGTCAGCGGTGGGCGCTGTCTCGGAGGGGGGTGAAGCCACGGTCTCGGGGGCGGCGACGTCGTCGCTGCTTCCACCAGCCGTGATGAGGTCCGTATCGGTCACGGATTTCCTTTCCTTCCCTCGCTGATGTGGATCACGCGAGGGTTCTGCATTCAGCCGAACCGCTGAATGTCGAGGTCCCACCGATGCCTGTCGCAACGGTGATCGCCTGGATTCGCCGCGATGCGGCTAGTCGTCAGTACAAGTGTTGAACACCAAGGGGAAGAATGGTCGTCCGAGGTTCGGCGCAGGCACAGACGCTGCGATTGCTGGACGATTGCGAGAATAACCCGCTTCGGAGTCGGAAGCAAGAATGCTGCCTGCTCCGCGTGTGGCCGAGTCGACTCAGCCGAGCCGACGGTCGTTGGCGACCGATGCGATCGGCGCCCAACTGACGGGCCGTCCGACGGTCATCTCTTCCACGGTGAACCCATTGGCGGCGGCGAATTCGAGGGCTTCTGCCGGCAGTCGAGGCTCGGTGGTGAGCGCGATAACGGCTGGTCCGGCCCCTGAAAGCACCGCTGCAATATCGTAACGGCGCAGGATGGCGATGTATTCCGCCGACGCGGGCATCGCAGGCGCACGCTGCGGCTGGTGCAGCCGGTCCTCGGTCGCCTGCATCAGCAGATCGGGGCGTTCGGTCAGCGCCACCACGAGCAGGGCGGCGCGGCTGAGATTGAACCGCGCGTCGACGTGGCTGACGCGGTCCGCCAGCAGTACGCGGGTCTCGGCGGTCGACGAGCGGATCTGCGGAATCCCGGGGAACAGGTGGATGTCGGGATGTAG
>JAQSXQ010000491.1 GCA_029256565.1 Mycobacterium sp. | reverse complement strand
GGTCACCCTGGGGTCACCGTCGCTGGCCGATTGTAGGAACGTCAGATCGTGCCGTTGGCGTTGGTCGGCGGCGATGGTCAAGAACTCCAGGAGCGCAGCCCCCGGGTCCGCCGAGTCGGCCAACCGCCGCGCGGCTTCCGCCAGCACGGCGATGTGTTCGCTGACGATGGAGGCGATCAGATCTTCCTTCGTCGGGAAGTGTCGGAACACCGTGCCCTTCGCCACCCCGGCTCGGCGAGCGATGTCGGCCACCGACGCGGACGGGCCACGGTCGGCGAACTCAGCCTCGGCCGCGGCCAGCAGCGACGCGCGGTTGCGCGCCGCGTCCGCACGGATGGGTCGGTCGATCGCGGTCACGGTTCCAGACTACCAAGTTGACCGTTCGGTCATGTTATGCCAACCTGATTGGCAGCAACATGACCGACTGGTCATGTTGGCAAGATCATCCGAAATGCTTGGAGGACAGATGAAGTTGCACGGCGCCACCGCCCTGGTGACCGGGTCGAATCGGGGAATCGGCCACCACTTCGCCACGCAATTGCTCGAACGCGGAGCCAAGGTCTACGCCACTGCACGTCGACCCGAGCTGGTCGACGTTCCCGGTGCGGAGGCGGTTCGTCTCGACATCACCGACCAGTCGTCGGTCGACGCAATCGCCGAGCTGGCCGGCGACGTCGACGTGCTGATCAACAACGCCGCCGACACCGCAGGCGGCAACCTGGTGTCGGGAGACATGACCGGGATCCGGTCAACGATGGATTCGAACTTCTACGGCACCCTCGCGATGATCCGGGCGTTCGCGCCCATCCTCGCGCGCAACGGCGGCGGAGCCATCCTCAACGTCCTGTCAGCGGCGGCGTGGAACACCGTCGACGGGAACACGGCGTATGCGGCCGCGAAGTCGGCGCAGTGGGGCCTGACCAACGGAGTGCGACTCGAACTGGCGCGCCAGGGAACCGAGGTGGTCGCGCTCGTGCCCGGCCTGATAGGCACGCAGACCCTCTTCGACTTCGCCGATCGCCATGGCATCGAGTTTCCGGACGGCGCGGTGATGGACCCGGCCGATCTCGTCCGATTGGCGCTCGATGGTCTCGAAGCCGGCGAGATCGAGATCTTGGACCCCATGGGCGTCGAGGCGAAGGCGAGCCTCGCCGGTCCGCCCCGCGCATTCGCGTTGTAGGCGAGTCGGTTCCGACTGTCGTCTTGCCTCGCCAAGTTCTGCCACTTTCAGAATAAGGCGCGATGGGGGGCTTGCGGCAAGACCCGGGTGCTGTTGCATGCTGGCGCGTCTCATCAGATCGTCAGGAGGATTCCGAGTGTCCGATGCGCTTGACGAGGGTCCGTTCTTCCACGGCACGATCGCGCAGTTGCACGTGGGCGACTTCCTCACCGCGGGTCACCGATCGAACTACCGTCCCGAGATCGTCATGAACCACGTCTACTTCACCGCTCTCGTCGACGGAGCCGGCCTCGCTGCGGAGATCGCCGCGGAACTGGCCAAGGGCGAGACCCTTCCGAGGGTGTACGAAGTAGCGCCGACCGGAGAGTTCGAGAACGACCCGAACGTGACCGACAAGAAGTTCCCCGGCAATCCCACACGGTCGTACCGCACCTCGGCGCCCTTGCGGATCGTCCGCGAGATCACCGAATGGACCCGACTAACCCCGGAGCAGTTGCAGGGTTGGCGGGAACGACTGTCTGTGCTGCTCTCGAGCGAGGGTGGCGAGATCATCAACTGAATACGCGCAATGGCTCTCGCTAGCCTTCGTCGAACCAAACCCCCGCAGGCGCGCACGGCAGTCCGACGTCGCCGAGGCCCAGGATGCCGGCGGGGGCCGCGGCGACGTTGAGCGCTGCGTTGACCGCCGGCATGGCGGTCATGGTGTCCCATTCGTGATTGCCCCAATGCTTGGGCGGGATGAAGCGAATGCGGGTGTGCACCTCGGGTTCACCCTGGATGACGACCTTGTAGTGGTCGTCGTCGAATACCCAGTCCCCGTTCAGCTTCTGCGTGAGATACCAGGCCACCCGTGACTCGATGACGGTCTTGCCCTTCACCTTGGCATTCCAGCCGCCGCGAATGGCGGCAATGGTGTCCTTCTCGATGGTGAGCCACCCTAGATCAACTGTCTCCGAGGCAGTTTGATGGTCGACGACGAACTCCATGTCATCGATCTCGAATCCCAGCGCCACCGCCATGCGTTGCACCGAGTCGGCGAACGTGGTGAAGCCGAACTTCGCCAGGTCCGCCACTTCTGGTGTCACCTCGGGCAGACCGACACCCAGCGCCTGCCACGTCTCGGCCGACTCGTAGACGGAGACGTCGGCCGACTCGACGATCGTCACCTTCTGCACGTCACGGCAGACGGCCGTCATCGCCGTCACCATGGTGTTGATCCAGCCGGGATTGATGCCGGTGATGTAGAGCGAACTGTCGCCCCGTTCGCACGCCGCCGCCAGCTTGTCCTTCGAATCCCCCGCAATGCCACCGACGTTGAGGAAGAGATTGGTGCTGATGACGTCCAGTCCGCTCTCGAGTAGCCGGACGGCGTGGTCGAGGTCGGCCATGAACGGCGTGTACAAGACGGTATCGGCGCCCAAGGCGATGAGCGCGTCGATGTCAGTGGTCGCAAGCACGCCGGTGTCGGGTCGGCCACACAGCGGTCCTGCGTCCGTTCCTGCCTTCTCCTCCGAGTAGGCGTAGACGCCGACCAGCTCGAGTCGCGGATCGTCGATGATGCCTCGCAAGCTCAGCTTGCCGACTTTCCCAGTGGTCCACTGAATGACTCGCAACTTGTCCATGCCGCCCCTCGCCTCATTACTAGACGTTTTGTCTCGTTATGCGGAATGTACAACCTAAGCTGCCCGTATGGAAGAAGTGCCGCGGCGCGGGCGTCCCCGCAGCCAGGCCACGCACGCCGCCATCCTCGACGCCGTCCGGGAAGTCTTGGCCAGTGGCGGCTACGCCGAAGTCTCGATGGACCGCGTCGCCGCACGAGCCGGCGTGGGCAAGCAGAGTCTGTACCGCCGCTGGCCGTCGAAGGCACCCTTGGTCGCGGAGGCCGTGATGGACGCCTATGGACAGGGCTGGTCGTTCGACTTGCCCGATACCGGCGACCTGGAGGCCGACCTGCACACGTGGCTCCGCAGGCAAGCCGCCTACCTCGCCTCGGAGCACAACGTTGCACTCAGCCGCGCGCTCGTCGTCGCCACCGCCGACGACCCAAGCGA
>JAQSXQ010000008.1 GCA_029256565.1 Mycobacterium sp. | reverse complement strand
CCCACCAGCCGCAGCGGCAGCTTCATCGCCGGCGGCATCACCGTCGCGAACTCCTTGACCGGAACGTCGCCGCGGAACAGGTACATGGGCTTGAACACCGACGACCCCTGCGTCAGTTCGAGTGCGTCCAGGGTGCCGTCGGCGTCGAGCAGTTGCGCAGTGCGTAGCGACTCGTCGACCCAGATACTGCCTGGGAGGCCGTCGTCCATGTCGAGTTTTGCGATGATCCCGATGCGCCCGCCAACCACCTCGTGGACGCGCGCAGCGATCTCCCGCACGAAGCGCGACCGGTTGTCGATGTCGCCGCCGTACTCGTCCTTGCGGCGGTTCACCAGCGGACTCAAGAACGACGACGGCAGATAGAGATGGCCGAAGTGGAGTTCGACTGCATCGAACCCGGCGTCGATCGCTACCTGCGCCGCACGGCCGAAATCGTCGATCACCGAATGGATCTCAGCCCGAGTGATCTCCCTGCAGTACGCCATGGAGGCGGGGTTGACGAATCTGCTCGGCGCCATGGGCGTGACACCGGTGAGTCGTTTGTGTGCCACCACTCCGGCGTGTCCGAGTTGCGCGGAGATTGCCGCGCCCGCGGCGTGCACCTCATCGGTCAGCCGCCGCAAGCCTGGTAGTGCCTCGGCACTCATCACGATCTGTCCCGGTGCGCTCGCCGCCTCTGGCGACACGCAGCAGTACGCCACAGTGGTCATGCCAACGCCGCCGAGCGCGAAACTCCGGTGAAAGTCGATCAGGTCCTCGGTGACGAGGCCATCCGGTGATCGCCCCTCCGACGTCGCCGCCTTGATCACTCTGTTGCGCAACGTCACCGGCCCCAGTCGCGCGGGACCCAGCGGATCGGGCAGTGCGGCGACATTCATGCGATCAATGTGGTGCACGACGCCGATGGCTAGCGGACGCCGTCCCGGTAGGCGGGAACGCACCCGCGAAGACCCCCTTCGACTTCTACTGTCGGCGCCATGTCCGGTGAGGTGTACGTCATCGATCGCGTAACCACCCGCCCCGGTTGCGCCAAGGCCTTCGTCGAGACCTACCTCGCCGACTACGCACCCGGAGCCCGCGAGCGCGGCATGACCCTGCGCGACGTACTGGTCAGCCCCCCAATATGGTTCGACGACCAAGCCAACACCATCATCATCTCCTGGTCCCTCCCCAGCCCCCAGGCCTGGTGGGAGATGACCTGGAAGGGCCGGCCCGATCCGACGCTGCGCCTGTGGTGGAACCGCGTCGCCTCACTGATCACGGAGCGCACCCGCACCGTGGCCGCTTCTGCAGACGACGTCGACGGGATGTGCGATGTATAACGTCACCGCGCTCGTCCACACGGCGGAAGTGGAGCTCGTCCTGGAGGCGCTGAACGACGCGGTACGCGACGTACCGGATGCCATCGTGGCACCGACGCTACCGGGCGTACGCAACGGTGGCGACGTCTTGTTGCACCTGCCCCTCGCCAACGACACCGCCTGGCACACTCTGAGTCGCGACGTCGACGCCGTGTTGGCGGCGCCATCGGTCAGCCACGTCGACATGGCCCACTACCGAGGCGCCCTCGAAGGTGCGGACATACAGCAGGGCACGGTGTTCCGCGTGCTGCTTCTTCGCGTGCACCCCGACACTCCAGCCGACCTGATCGAACGATTCGAAGCCGACCTCGAGGCGATGCCGCGGTACGTCTCGACCATCACCGCATGGCAACTGAGCTCCGTGGATCGCGCCGCCGGAACATCGCCGTGGACTCATGTCTACGCACAACGTTTCACCGACGCCGCTGGAATCACCGGGGCCTACCTGATGCATCCGATCCACTGGGCCTACGTCGACCGCTGGTTCGATCCGGAATGCCCGGAGTACATCGTCCGGGACCGTGTATGCCACAGCTTCTGCGCCATGACCTGAGCCCTGAGAGTTCCCGGTTCTGCTGCCGGAGGTCTACGACCTCGATCGTCGGGCGACGGACGCCTCAATATGCTGTCGGGACGCTACATTCCCGCTGCGATGATGTGGGGGTTCGCCGTCGCCGGCGGCTGCAGCGCCGGCAGAACATCTCGCCCGTCGAGGGTATGCACCGGCACGCCCTGTGACCATGGAAAGTGCAGACTGAACGCGACCAGGCCGGTGCGCTCGGCCGCGGGCAAATGGCACATCGCCAACACCGTCTCGGCGAGGTATTCCACCGGCTCGGTGGGGAAGGTGTCCGGAATCAGCTGAGCCGCACCGGGAGTGCGGATCGCCGTCGATGGACCTACACAGTTCACGGCGATGTTGTCGTCGAGCACCTCGGCCGCCAGTCCTTGCGTGAAGCGGTGCAGCGCAGCCTTCGCCGAGGCGTACACGACGTCACCAGAGGTCTTGTTGTAGTCGCGGTAGGGCCGGACCGGCGCCAACCCGGTGACGGAGCCGATGTTGACGATCCACCCCTCGGCGCTGGCGCGCATGTGTGGAATCGCTGCGCGGGTCAGCACGAACGGTGTGCGCAGGTAGTGGTCGAATGTGCGGTCGAAGGTATCGGTGCCCATCTGCTCGATCATCGAGTAGTCGGCGAAACCCGCGTTGTTGACCAAGATGTCGAGCCGTCCGGTTCGATCGACTACCTCGCTGATCAGATCGTCGCGTTGCAGGGCGTCCTCGAGGTCGGCGGCCATTCCCAACGCCGTGCCGCCGGCCTGTTCGATGAGGTCGACCGTTTCGGCGATGGTGCCCGGCAGCGCGGTGCTGGTGCCGCCGCGTATCGAGGGCGACGGCGCATTCGAGCGAGCCGTAACCACCACCGTGGCACCTTCGGAGGCCAACCGTTGCGCGATGGCACGGCCGATGCCGCGGCTGCTGCCAGTGACCAGCGCAGTCTTTCCCGTGAGCAATCCCGTCATCGGAGCACGAAATCCGCCTCGATGGGCGCACGGTGCTGGTGCCAGAGGTCGACAAGGCGGAATGGGGTGGCGACCACGACGCGCCCCGAGCCCGACCGGTAATAGGTGTGCGCCCCGGGCGTATGGCACCACACGGTACGGCTCATCGCCTCGTCGATGGACGCGACGTAGTCCTCGAAGGCCTCCTGGGTGACTTCGATGGTGCTCGCACCGCGCAGTGCCATCAGTTGCAGGCACTCGACGATGTAATGCGTCAGGACCTCCATCGAGAAGTTCGCGCCTGCACCGTGCCCTGGGCTGTAATTGGGCGCCGAGGTAATGAACAGATTGGGGAAACCCGGAACCGTGCCGCCCCGGTAGGCACGCGGACTCTCACCCCACTCCGCTGCCAGCGTTCGTCCGTCGCGGCCGCGGATGTCGACCGTGGATAGGAAGTCCAAGTGATATCCGGTCGCGTAGACGATGACGTCGAGATCGACGTGCCTGCCGTCTTGGGTGACGATGCCCGTCGCGTCGACGGCGGCTGGCTCACTGGCCTCCACGTCGACGTGCTCGCGTGTGAGCGCTGCGTAGTATCCGCCCGGGTCGCGGATGATTCGCTTGCCGTACGGCGCGAAATCCGGGGTGACCTTCCTGGCCAGATCACTACCCGCGCCGAAGGTCTCGTCGATGTACTGCAGGCACATCTGCAACAGCACGTCGTTGGCCGGCGATATCGACAGGTGCGACCGTGACCAGTCCGGATCGTGCAGGATGACCGGATAGTTGTTGTCCGCTGTCGCCCAGTATGACTTCAACCGGTGCCAGTTGACGTAGTACGGCAGGTGACGACCCAGGTAGCGGCGGTGGTCGGGGACATCGTCGCTGAGGCGTTTGCGCGGCGCCACCCAGTGCGGCTGCCGTTGGAAAACCGTCAGGTGCTCGACCTGATCGACGGACGCGTCGACGATCTGGACCGCGGTGCAACCCGCTCCGATGATCGCTACGCGTTTCCCGGTCAGGTCGAGGTCCGGCTCCCATAGCGCAGAGTGGACGCTGACGCCTTGAAAGGTGCCGCGTCCAGGCAGATCGGGCCAGCGTGGACGATTGAGGTACCCCGCGGCGGTCACGACGACGCGGGCATGACTCACGCCGCGGACACCGTCGGCGTTCGTCCAGTGAATCTGCCAGTGCTGCTGATCCTCGTCCCACCACAGCGCCTTCACTTCGGTCCTGAACCGAGTGTGTCGGCGTAGTTCGTGCTTGTCGGCCAATGCCATCAGATAGGCCTGGTACTCCGCCCCTTGCGGGTAGTAATTGCTCCACTCGGGGTTCAGCTCCCGGGATAGGGAGTAGTACGCCGAGGGCGTGTCGACGCCGATGCCGGGGTACCTGGTGGTCAGCCAGGTCCCGCCCACCTCGGGGTTGCGGTCGAACATCTCGTAGGAGACGCCCTCCTCTGCGATTGCCATCGCGGCGTTGATTCCCGCCAGACCGGCGCCGATGATCGCCACCGTCAAGGTCTCCGGTACGGGGACGGTTCGCTCCAGCGTGGGCTGCGACGGCGCGAACCCGCTCTGCTCCCACAACACCGGCACCTGCTCGGCCTCGACGTCGGTGCCCAGCACCACGGGCAGCAGCCGGACGAACGTCTCCCGGGCATCTATTCGGTCGGCGTCACCATGGGACGGTGCCTCGAGTGCCGTGATCACCGCCTCTACCAGGGCTGCGGCGGTACCGGGGTCGGTGACACCTGCACGCTCGGGCGGATCTGGCACGTGCGAGATCCTTGATCCGAACTGATCGATCACGCTCAGGTCCCCCGTCAGCTGCGCAAGCACCCCCACGAGGACGCCGGCGTCGGCATGATGCAGGTTGGCCCGCAGCTCCGCGACATCCAGATCGGTCGCCAGCTCGGCCGCAGACGGTGCAGTGCTCATGACTGCGAGTATCGGAGCGCCGCGCCGACATCGGGATCGCATTGTCTACTGAGCGGGAGGCGACTCGAGCGGCCTCGACGATCCGCCTAATCTTCGGCCAATGCAACGCCTGCACTACGACGACGACCACCTCGCCTTCGGAGACTTGGCCGGCGACTTCGCCGCGAAGGAAGTCGCTCCTCACATCGATGCCTGGGAGGACGCTGGCCTCGCACCCCGGGAGATCTTCGCGGCCGCAGGTTCACTCGGTCTGCTCGGCTTCGCCGCGGCGGAGGAGTTCGGCGGCATCGGCGTCAAGGACTTCCGCTACAACCAGATCATGATCGAGCGCTTCATGTCCGCGCACGCCGGCAACGTTGGGCTCAGTCTTGCCGTACACAACGACATCTGCCTGCCATATCTTGCGGAGGTAGGCACCGAGGATCAACGCGCGCGATGGCTACCCGGGTTCGTCGCGGGAGAACTGATCGCCGCGATCGGCATGACCGAACCTGGGGCCGGCTCCGACGTCGCCGCCATTCGCACCAGCGGTGTCGACGCGGGTGACCACTTCATCGTCAACGGGGCGAAGACCTTCATCACCAACGGGCAGAATGCCGATCTCCTCATCACCGCGGTGCGCACCTCACCGGACCGCCATCACGGCTTGACGCTGATGGTGCTCGAGCGTGGCATGGCCGGTTTCGAACGCGGGCGCAACCTCGACAAACTCGGCCTGCACTGCCAGGACACATCGGAGTTGTCATTCACCGATGTCGCGGTGCCGAAGGCCAACGTCCTCGGCGAAATTGGAGGCGGTTTCGAATACCTGATGCGCAATCTGCCGCAGGAACGCATGCAGATCGCCGTCGGCAGTTTGGGGCGGGCGCGCGCCGCGCTCGACTGGACGGTGGATTACGTCCGCCAACGCGTGGCGTTCGGCAACCCCCTTGGTGCACTGCAGAATACTCGCTTCGCGATGGCCGACGTCGCCACCGAAGTCGCCGTGACGGAGGCATTCGTCGACCGGTGCGTCATTCAGCTCAATGGTGGCGAACTCACCGCTGCTGACGCCGCGAAGGCCAAGCTTTGGGCCACCGAAATGGAGTTCCGCGTACTGGACAGCTGCCAGCAGTTGTTCGGCGGGTATGGCTACATGCGGGAGTACCCGATCGCTCGAGCGGCGATCGATGCTCGCGTCACGCGGGTGTACGGCGGAACCTCGGAGATCATGCGGGAAATCATCGGCCGAGACATGGCGCTCGACCCGACGAAGGCTGGGTACTCGAGGTGAACGCCGATCAGTCGATCGCTCGGGCGCGCAGTCACGCGCTGGGTGACATTCCACGCCGCGCCGCCCTCCGTCACCCCGAGAAGGTGGCCATCATCGACGGCGACGTACGACTCACCTTCGCCGACTTCGATCGACTGGTGGATCGCGCTGCTGCTGCCTTCGATGACCTAGGTTTCACCGCCGGTGACCGTGTCGCGCTCCTGGCTCACAACTGCTGGCAGTACGCCGTTCTCGCGTTCGCAACGGCGCGGGCAGCGGTGGTGCTGGTACCGCTGAACTTCATGCTCACCGGCGAGGAGATCGGGTACATCCTGGACCACTGCCGGGCCACGGGCCTGGTGGTGGAACCGGCGCTGATTCCCGTCGCCGAGGATGCGATGCGACGAGGCGGACACGTCAACTCGCGAATTGCGCTGACCGCGGCCGGCGATCGTGCACCACGGGGATGGCTCGACTTCGCCGAACTCCTGACCACCAGGTCACCCGCCCCCGACCCCGTCGTCGAAGACGATCAGTTGATACGGCTGATGTACACCAGTGGCACCGAATCGCGACCCAAGGGGGTGATGCACACCAGTCGCAGCCTGATGTGGCAGTACGTCAGCACCATCACCGCAGGCGCGATGAGCCACGACGACATCGAGATTCACTCGCTGCCCCTCTACCACTGTGCGCAACTCGACAACTTCCTCGCCACCGACCTCTACCTCGGAGCTACCAGCATCATCCTTCCCCGCCCCGAACCCGAGGCGGTGTTGCAGGCAATCGAGCGTTACCGGGTGACGAACTACTTCGCCCCACCCACGGTGTGGATCAGCCTGCTCCGCAGCCCGGCATTCGATCGAGTCGACTTGTCCAGTTTGCGCAAGGGCTACTACGGAGCGTCGGCCATGCCCACGGAGATCTTGCACGAACTGCGCAAGCGGCTTCCCGACCTCCAACTGTGGAACTTCTACGGTCAGACCGAGATTGCGCCTCTGGCCTGCGCTCTCGGGCCTGCAGACCAGGACGCTCGTGCGGGTTCCGCCGGGCGACCGGTACTCAACGTCGAAACCTCGATTCTCGACGATCGAGATTTCCCCGTACCTGCCGGGACCGTCGGGGAGATCGCTCACCGCAGCCCGCACTTGATGCTCGGCTACCTCGACGACCCCCCCAAGACGGCTGAGGCGTTCCGGGGCGGCTGGTTCCACTCGGGTGATCTGGGCTTCTTCGACGAGTTTGGCTTCCTTCACGTCGTGGACCGCAAGAAGGACATGATCAAGACCGGCGGCGAGAACGTCGCAAGCAGAGAGGTCGAGGAAGTGTTGTACTTGCACGCCGGCGTCGAGGAAGCCGCGGTGTTCGGGCTGAGCCACCCCACCTGGGTGGAGGCCGTGGTCGCCGCAGTCGTACCGCGCGCCGGCCTCACGCTGACAGAGGACGACATACTCAGTCACTGCCGAAAGCACCTGGCGGGCTTCAAGACTCCCAAGCAAGTCTTCTTCGTCGAGGCGTTGCCGAAGAATCCCAGCGGAAAGATGCTCAAACGCACGCTGAGGCAGACTTTCAGTCTCAGCGCGGACGAACTCGCTTGACCGACGCCAAGGTCGACGGCCTCGTGTTCCACTGATCGGGCATCAGCGATGTCACCGGCGGTCCAGTCGAGTTGACTCGCGGGAATGAGCAACGAGATCACGCTGTCCGAGGCCCAGGAATTCCTCGCAGAGTTCTGGTACCACTACGACCAGGGCCACTTCTCCGAACTGGCGATCCGCATCGCCGACGACATGACCTACTCGAGCCGATCCGATTCCGGGAACTGCCCGTTCGAGCACTTGTTGGCCGCCGAACTCCACAGCGGGGCCGAGACACTGGCGTGGCTGACCCAGCATCGCAACGAGAACCCCTACCCACTACGTCATCACAGCACCAATGTCTTTCGCACCGGCACAGACGGTGACGTGACAACCGTCCGCTTCTACCTCTACGTCAACCAAGTCACCAACAACGTGCCCTTCGACGTGTCCAGCGGCGTCGTCGATGCCGGCATTCGCCGCGGTGCCAACGGGCTGACCCTCACGTCGCTCGAGGTCGTACTCGACGCGGAGGACTCGGTTCCGTTCGCCGAGCACAGCGCCGCCAGGGCTGCGGCTGCGACGCACTAACGATGTCTGCAACAGAGTCATTCGGTGGCGGCGTTGCCGTGATCACCGGTGCCGCTGCCGGTATCGGCGCAGGCCTCGCCCGCCACGCGTCACGGTTGGGCATGACGGTGGTCATCGCCGACGTCGATGCCGATGCCGCCGGGCTTCTCGGTGACGAGATCGCCGCTGCCGGAGGATCGGCCGTCGTGCACCGATGCGACGTCCGCGACGCAGACGCCGTCTCCGACCTCGCCGATCGCACGTACCGCGACGTCGGGCCGGTGCGATTGCTGGTCAACAATGCCGGCGTCGAACAGTTCGGGTACCTCTGGGACACCCCCGTGGCGAACTGGAACCGGGTGATGGACGTCAACGTCACCGGCGTATTCCACGGCATCCGCGCGTTCCTGCCCCGCATGCTGGACAACCCCGAGACGAGTTGGGTGTGGAACCTGTCTTCGATCGGTGGTGTGGCCGTCGTGCCACTGCAGGCGCCGTACATCACGAGCAAACACGCCGTACTGGCCATGACCGAATGCCTGGCCCTGGAAGTGCAACTGGCCGGCCACGACCACCACGTGCACGTTCAGGCAGTCCTGCCGGGCGCAGTCGTGTCGAACATCTTCGAATCCGCCGGGGGTGTCAGCGCTGGTGACGTCGCGGCCGCCGAGGCTCAACGCACCGCCATGCTCGACATCAAGGCCGAGGCGATGGATCCGATCGCCGCAGCCGAGGTGATCTTCGATCAAGCCGCAGACGGCCGATTCTACCTACTCACTCAACCGGAGTACGTCGGCTCGGCGATGACCGAGCGTGGGAATGTCCTTGCCGAACAACGGAGACCGTTGTTGCGCACGCAACGAAGGTTCGATCCCGTCGAGCAGCACTGAGCATGGCGCGGTATCACCTCGACGCGGACGCAGCGCAACGCGCCGCGGTCATCGGCGAGCTACCCCCCATGCGGCACCGCGGCCACCAGGCGGTACGCGAAAGCCTCGAGTCCGCTCCGCTCCCCGAGGGACTGCCGACGATGGCCGCGATCGAGGAGCGCGCCATTCCAGGACTCACCGGCGACATCCCCCTACGCATCTATCGTCCGCTGACCCAGGACGATGGACCAGTCGTGGTGTACTTTCACGGCGGCGGCATGGTTCTGGGCTCGAACCATTCGTTCGAACCCCTGGCACGAATGTTGGCCGCTGCCAGCGACGCCACCGTCATATCGGTGGAGTATCGCCTAGCCCCCGAACACCCAGCGCCGGCGCAGTTCGACGACGCCTTCACCGCGACTACGTGGATCGCCGCGCACGGTACCGAGATGGGTGTGGACCCAGGGCGATTGGCCGTCGCCGGCGACAGTGCCGGCGGGGCTCTCGCCGCCGCAGTGACATTGGCGGCACGCGATCATCACGGGCCTGCCCTTGCCGCTCAAGTGCTCGTGTACCCGGGATTGGACCGCGACATGGCCGCACGGTCGATCACCGCCATGCCCGATGCTCCGATGCTCTCCCGTGAGGACATCGACTACATGCACGAACTGGCCGACCGCGGCGCCGGTCCCCCGCACGATCCCTACCGGGTTCCCGCCTACGCCGCCGACTTGTCGAGGCTACCCCCGGCCATCGTGGCGACAGCCTCCTGCGATCCGATCAGAGACTGGGGTGAACGCTATGCCGCACGCCTATGCGATGCCGGCGTGCAGACCACCCTCACCCGCTATCCGGGGGTGTATCACGGGTTCTTGATGCGCGCCGACGCCACGGCACGCGGGCGGCTGGCGATCGCCGAGATCGGCGCCCTACTGCGGGCGAAGTTCGCCCACCCCCTACTCCCGGACACCCAATGATTCACGGGTGTCCCGATCACCGGACTGCAGCACGTCGCACGTGGCCAACCGCAACCACAATGTGCCTCACCAAGAACGACGACGAGGAGACCTTCGATGCTGACCGATGAACGCCGTAGCGCGCTATCCGACGTGCTGCGTCCGGCGGCCCCGCCCCGCGAGATCAACGACGTGTACACCGACGATCAACGCGAACGCCTACTCGACGTGGTACGCACTCAGGGCCCGTGGAATCTCATCATCGCCCAGCACTTCGCGTCCGCCGACGAACTGATGGCGACCATGAGTGGATCCTTCCCCGAAGGCTTCACTCCGTCGCTGGACCTCTTCCTGACGCCCACCTTTCGCGGCTACCTCGCCAACTACGGCACGGTGCTCTACCCCGAACTGCACGACGTGTTCTACAACGCAGGCTTCCTGGACATGGCGAAGTCCTACTGGCATGCCGAGTACGCCAAACCGGAACTCATGTTGTTCAACATCAACGGCCCCTGCGCCAACCGCGATCCCGGCCACCTCGACTCCCCCAGCTTCCGCGGCGTGAGGCACGAGAACGCCCCCACGTGGTTGTGCAGCGTGATGGGCAAGTCCGGCTTGTTCACCGACTACTTGATCAAGATGGCTCAGGTCATCACCTGGTTCTCCCACGACGATGCCAGCGGTTTCACCTACTGGCCGGACGGCCCGCTCAAGGCTCCGCAGCGGCTCCTTCCCCCTGTCTACAACCGCGGCGTCGTGGTTCAGAACGAGATGATGGTGCATCGCGGCGAGGCGAACGGCCCAATGCATCAGCAGGTTCCCGCGGGCCTGGCCTTCGACACGGTGTTCACCGGCGACCCTGCCGACCGCGAGACATGGCTGTTGAAGAACGGCGAGGACGTCATAGCCCGACATCGGACCGACGAGCTGCGATTCCTGGTGCACTGGTCTGCGGAGGTGTTCTCCGACTACGACGAGTTGAAGAAGAACATGGACGGCTCCGATGACCTCACCATCGACAAGGCCATCGACATGCTCGTCGACAACCTCGCGACCAACGGCGTCAAGCTCGACATCCCAAGCGCTCCACTGCATGACGCCGCGTTCATCGGGGCCCTCAACGCCGCTTACGACATCGGCCAGCCGGCGTCATACCCCGACGCGGCACCGCTGAGTGCCTTCCAGATGGCCTGACGGGTCGAGGCATCGCCATGCAACGTCTCGATGATCGTCGCATCGTCGTCACCGGCGCAGGCTCGGGAATCGGCGCGGCCACGGTGGCGCGCCTGCTCGACGAGGACGCGACCGTGGTGGCCTACGACGTCTCCGCCGACGGCCTCGCCGCCACCGCGGCCGCCGCCGATGACGCCGGCACCGGAAGTCGCCTCACCACCGCAATCCTGAACGTGTCGTCGGAGACGGAAGTCGCCGCCGCCGTCGATGCGGCCATTGCGGACCTCGGCGGACTCGACGTCCTCGTCAATGCCGCAGCCATTCAGCGTTGCGCCCACACCCACGAGCACACCCTCGACGACTGGAACGACACACTCGCGGTCAACCTCACCGGAACGTTTCTGATGACTCGTCGGGCCTTGCCCGCACTGCTCGACTCCGGCCGTGGCGTGGTCGTCAACTTCACCTCCACTGCCGCATCCTTCGCCCACCCCTACATGGCTGCATACGCCGCCAGCAAGGGCGGCGTACTGGCCTTCACCCATTGCCTGGCACTCGAGTACGCCAAACAGGGCCTTCGCGCGGTCAACATCCAGCCCGGCGGCGTCTCGACGGCACTGGCCTTGAGCACGCTCGACAAGATGCCCGAGGGGTACGACCTCGGTCTATGGGCGAAGCAGACACCGCTGCTCACCGGTCCCGACGGAAGCATCCTCGGCGAGCCCAGCGCGGTGGCCGCGGTCATCGCGATGTTGGCGTCAGACGACGGTCGCTTCATCACCGGCACTGAGATTCGCATCGACGGGGGCGCGCACGCCTGATGAGCGAGAGGGCATCCGGCGAGAGCCTGGCGTACGAGGCATTGCTTGACGAACGCAGCATCCACCGTGCACTGTCGTACTTTGCTCGCGCCGCGGACTCCAGGGCCTACGGGCTAATGAGAAACGTGTTCGCCGACGATGTCGTGTTCGACTACGGATCAGGTCGCGAAGAGCGCGGCCTCGCAGCGCTTCTCAACCTGGTGACTCTGCACCTCGATCGGTGCGGTCCGACCCAGCACCTGATCGGCAGCACGATCATCGACGTCGATGGAGAACGCGCGGTCAGCAAGGCTTACGTGCAGGCGCGGCACCAGCGTCGAGACGACCCCCACGGCAGCGTGTTCGACACCAATGGTGAATACACCGACCAGTGGACGAGACGCTCCGACGGTTGGCGCATCGTCGACCGGCGGGCCCGCTGGGCGATCACCACCGGGGATCCGTCGATTCTCCACGTGCCTGAATAAGGTCAGAATCAGAGACTCGTGCAGATCAACGACAAAGTGTTCGTCGTCAGCGGCGCCGGCAATGGAATGGGGCGACAGGTAGCTCTCGAACTGGCACGACGAGGTGCACGGGTTGCCGCAGTCGACCTCGACGAGGCCGGCTTGGTCGAGACCGAACGCCATTCTTCTGCAACAGGATCGATGTCGCGGCACCTCGTCAACGTGACCGATCGAATCGCAGTCACCGCGCTGTCAGAGGCGGTGCTGGACCGACACGGTCAGGTCGACGGCGTCGTCAACATCGCTGGGATCATTCACCGCTTCGCCCCATTCACCGAGTTGACGCCCGAGGAGACAGATCGGGTCATGGACGTCAACTTCAACGGCACGGTGAACATGTGCCGTACCTTCCTGCCGCTGCTACGTGAACGGCCGGTCGCGAATCTTACGAACATGTCCAGCCTGTCGGCCCTCATCCCGTTCGCCGCCCAGACCATCTATGGGGCCAGTAAGGGTGCGGTTAAGCAGTTCAGTGAAGGTCTCTACGCCGAACTCCTCGACACCAACGTTCGAGTCGTCACCCTCTTTCCGGGCAACGTCAGCACGAATCTGACGGGCAATTCCGGAGTGACGATGATCGACGCCGGAGGGCGCAAGGTCCGAGCGACGGCCCCGGAAGTCGCTGCGGCCAAGATCCTCGACGGCATCATGGCGGATCGCTTCCGCGTCGTCATAGGAAACGACGCTCGCGCGCTCGGCATGCTCGTCCGATTGTCCGCTCGCTGGACCACCGGTTTCGTTGCCCGGCAGATGAAGTCGGTGCAGTAGAGGTTCGCCACCTCTCGTTCACGCGTGCCTCGGCCGGGCGGCGACCGTCTCGTGGTCATCAGAGACTTGGTTCGCCTGCGACACCCTTGGGGTGGATGAAGATGCCCTCGGCGCGGACCGTGACCCCCTGAGCATCGGCGATCTCCCCCATGGCGAAGGTCTTGGCGCCCTCTACGCGCTGCACCCATGCGCGGGCGCGCAACGGACCCAGAGGGGTGCCACGCTCGTATCGCATCGTCAGCGTGCCCGTGTACGCAGGGCGCCCTGGCTCGTGCGCAGTAGCGGCGAGCACGTGGTCGAGCACCAGTGCGCACACCCCGCCGTGTACGTGCCCGGCCGGCCCCTCGTATGCGGCACCGAGATTGAATTCCGTCCACACCGCGCCGCCCGGTTCGTGATGCACCACGAGCGGCGGCGCCACCGGATTGCGGGTACCGATCACGACGTTGCCCGACGCGACTCCCTGCCCATCGGTACGGACACGAAGACCGAACGACGACGGCATCACGTCCCTGCTGAGCAGTTCACGCGCCGCCTCGACGAGTCGTGTCGCCTCCGACACGGCCGCAGCGTCCGCCTCGGTGCGGATGGTCAGGTCGATGAGGGCGCGCACGGCGACGGTCAACGGTTCATAGCGCTGCTCCAAGCCCCGAGCCTCAGGCATGGAGGCTGATGCCGCCGTAGCCGCCACGGTAGAACAGCAGCGGATTCCTGCCCTCGTGCGCGTGCAATCCGGTGACCCGCGCAACGACGATCGTGTGGTCGCCGGCGGTGTGTTCGAACTCGACGCTCGCCTCAATCGATGCGAGCGTGCCATCGAGGACCGGGGCGCCGTTGTCACCCACGGACCAGGACACGTCCGCGAACTTGTCGACGCCGGATGTCGCGAACGTGGCGCACACGGCGCGCTGCGCGTCGGACAAGACGTTGATGCACACCGCGCCGACCGTGCGGATTCGCGGCCAACTCGACGAGGTGCTCGCCGGGCAGAAGGACACGTAGGGCGGATCCAACGACACCGAGGTCACCGACTGGCAAGCAAAGCCGTGCGGGCGGCTGCCATCGTGCCCGGTGATGACCGCGACTCCGGTGCAGAAGTGACCCAGGACCGCCCGCATCGTCCGTGCATCCGGCGCGCTGACTACGCGGTCGTCGGGCTGCTGTATCTGCGAATGGCTCATGAATCTCCGTCTCGATCGGTGGTGAGTGCAGCGTCACCGACTACGGCGCCAGCCCGCAACACACCGTCCCGACCACCGGTCGGCGTTCGTCTTGCACGACCACTCCAATTGTTAGGCTGCGGCAATGGACGCCGACGAGCCAGCCACGAACGCGGCACTTGCCGCGACCAGCTGGGCGATCCTGGCGATCCTGTCCTACGAGGACGAGCTGTCCGGATACGACATCAAGAAGGTGACTGGTTGGAGCACCCGGTACTTCTACTGGAGCCCCTCGTTCAGCCAGATCTACACCGAACTGAAGAAGCTAGAGAAGCTCGGGATGCTCACCTCTCGGCTCGACCACGACAATCTGCACGAACACGTAGCCTTCGCCGAGAACATGCACCGTCAAGCGGCCGCCGATGCCCATGGCGCCGAACTGCTCGACGCGTGGGCATACCCGCGACTCGCCCTGCAATGGTCGATGCGGTACTACGCCAACGAGCGTGACCTGGCGCAGCAGATGATCGACGATCTCGATGCGGCGGCAGCGGCCTATGAAAGATCCGGTGGCGCAGCGGGTGTGGGCCCGGGCTTCTGGAACGAGATCGAACAGCAGATGGCCGCCGAGAAGGACGAAGAGGACTAACCCCCTGCGGCGTCCTTCGCCGCGATGTACCCGAAGACCAAGCCCTGCGCGATGGTCGCCCCCGCACCGGGATAGGTGGCCCCGAAGGCGTTGGCCGCCGTATTCCCCAGCGCGTACAAGCCCTCGATGGAAGTGCCGTCTTCGCGTAGCACGCGCGCCCGATCGTCGGCGCACAGTCCCCCGCACGTTCCCAGATCGCTGAGCACCATCTCGACGGCGTAGAACGGACCATCGGTGAGCGGTCGCAGGTTCGGGTTGGGCGTGACCGTTGGATCGCCGTAGTAGCGATCGTAGGCGCTGGCTCCGCGCTGGAAGTCCGGATCGTTGCCGGCGTAGGCGCCTTCGTTGAACCGGCTGATCGTGTCGAGGAACCGCTCCGGCGGTACTCCCATCGCCGAGGCCAACCGTTCCATGTCCTGCGACCTATGGGCGATGCCGGCATCGAACCAGGTCTGCGGAATCGGCATTCGCGGGAACAGTTCCGCCGCGAACACATAGCTGTTGCGGTACTGCTGATCGAAGACGATCCACATCGTCTCCACGGGGTCGCCGCTGCGTTCTCGTTCCACGATGCGTTGACCGAACGACATGTAATCCGAAGACTCGTTGGTGAATCGGCGCCCGGTCTGGTCGACGATCAAGCATCCGGGCAGGGAACGTTCGGCCAGCATGACCGCCGGCGAGCCACCCGGCAGCGGAGCCACCGCGGGGAACCACCAAGACTGCTCCATCGAGTCGATGGCGGCGTTGACGTCCTGACCGATCCGGATGGCGTCACCCGTATTGGTTTCGGCCCCCAGGCTGGCGTGCGGGGGCAGCGCCTCGGATTGGAACTTCCACCGCATCTCCATGTCGTGATCGAATCCCCCTGCTGCCAGGACCACTCCGCGTTCGGCGGTGATGGTGTAGTCCTGACCGTCGTGCTCGACGACTGCGCCGGTGACGCGGTCACCGTCCATGACCAACCTGGTCAGAGTCGTCTCCGTCCATATCGGGATACCGGCACGCAACACTCCGGAGAACATCGCTGCAGCGAGAGCCTGTCCACCCGCGACGTAGTGCCGCCCCAGTAGCAGTCCACCGACCCCCTGCGCCAACCGCTTGACGATGAGCGGCAGGCCCTTTCGGGGTAGCCGTGCCATCAAGTTGAGCCAGCGATAGTCGGCTCCGGTCGTGGGCATCGGGACCGACACCTTCATCACACCGGGACGCAGCCGGGAGCGGTACTCCCCCAGGATCGAGGTGTCCAGCGGCCGGCATTCACACGTGCGGCCGGCAGCTGAACCACCAGGCGCCTCGGGGTGGTAATCGGAGTAGTCCTTCGCCCAGAACAACCGCATCGGCGTCGTGCGTCGCAGCATCTCCACCGTCGGTGTCAGGTGAGCCAGGAATGCGCTGGCCCTCGACGACGGGGCGGAGTCACCGACGACGGACTGCAGATACGTGCGCGCGCGCTCCACGGTGTCACCGGCACCGGCCTCGGCCATGACGGGGCTGGCCGGCAACCACAGCGCACCACCTGAGCGTGCAGTGGAACCTCCTACCACAGAGGACTTTTCGATGATCAGTACGGACAACCCGCGCTCGTGCGCCGCCAAGGCTGCGGCCATACCGGTGCCGGAGCCGACCACCAGTAGGTCAACGGTCTCGTCTCGCACGGGCAATCCGGAGGGAATCGTCGAAGAGTGGGCAGTCGTCACAGCCGAAACGTAGGCGAGGGCGCCCCCACCGCGAGGGCAATGTCCTGTTGAGCGGAACACCACGTCCCCCATGGCTCGTAGCGGCGGTTGAATCGACGCGAGCCGACCCGCAGCCGATCGAAGGACGGTCACGATGGACACCCGAATGCTCCGAGACGACGTGCGCTACATCGAGGCCGAGGCCGCACCGACCCGCTTCGCCCGCGGATGGCACTGCCTGGGCCTGATCAAGGAGTTCAGCGACGGCTCACCCCATCAAGTCAATGCCTTCGGCCAGAAGCTCGTCGTGTTTCGCGGCGCTGACGACGAGTTGAACGTCCTGGACAGCTACTGCCGGCACATGGGCGGCGACCTGTCTCAGGGGACGGTCAAGGGCAACGAGATCGCCTGCCCGTTCCACGACTGGAGATGGGGTGGAGACGGCAGGTGCAAGAAGGTGCCATACAGCCGTCGCGCCCCCCGCCTGGCACGCACGGCCACCTGGCCCACCCTCGAGCAAGACGGCATGCTCTTCGTGTGGAACGACCCCGAGCGCAAGGCACCGCCACCCGAGGTGACGATCCCCCGCATCGAGGGCGCGACCAGCGAGGAATGGACTGACTGGCACTGGTACACCACCGTCGTCGAGACCAATTGTCGTGAGGTGATCGACAACGTCGTCGACATGGCCCACTTCTTCTACATCCACGGGTCGCTGCCCACCCACTTCAAGAACATCTTCGAAGGACACGTAGCTACCCAGTACATGAAGAGCGGTGCGCGACCCGACGTGGGCGACCCCGAAGGCGCCCGCATGCTGGGAACGACGTCGTTGGCGTCCTACCACGGGCCGTCGTTCATGATCGACGACCTCGTCTACCACTACGAGGGGATGGATCAGCGAACGGTGCTGATCAACTGTCACTACCCGATCGACGCCAATTCCTTCGTGCTGCAATACGGCATCGTCGTCGAGAAGTCCGAATTCCTCCCCGAAGACCTCGCCATCCAGACGGCCGTCGCACTCGGCGACTTCGTCAAGATGGGCTTCGAGCAGGACGTCGAGATCTGGCGCAACAAGGCTCGGATCGACAACCCCCTCCTCGTCGAGGAGGACGGCCCGGTCTATCAGCTGCGTCGCTGGTACGAACAGTTCTACGTCGACGTCGACGACGTCACGCCGGACATGGTCGACCGGTTCGAGTTCGAACTGGACACCACACGACCGAGCGAAGCGTGGATGAAGGAGATCTCGGCGAACATGGCGGCCAAAGCCGTCTCGTCGGAGCCGGTCGGGTGACCGGCCGCGCCGACAATCGACTCGACGATGCACCGATGACACCGGTGCGGTGCCGGCGCTGCACCGCAGAGGTGCTGGTGCGCAAGAGCAGCTGGAGTCAAACGAGCGTTCAGTGGAACCGGACCGCGGTGGCGCTGTGCTGGGAGCGTGCCGACGCCACGCGTGTCTCCGCAGCCGGAGCGCGCAACCTCTTCCTTGCGTGCTCCGGCTTGCAGGAGTCGATCGTCGAGGCGGTTCGGCACGGTGACGTGCACGTCGTCGACGAAACCACGGCGGCGAAGGCCTGACTCCGGTCGAAGGGGTTCCCGGTAGCGCCTCGTATGAGCCTGCTCATACGCCGCCAAGCCTGCGCGAAGATGTCCGACTCGGCGTCTACCATTCCTGCGGCACACCCATGACCGATGGAAGGGGCGAGCAGTGGCCTACACCGCCGCCGACATCACCGAACTCGACGATGTCCAGCACACACGCCTGCGGCCGGCGGTCAACCTCGGTCT
>JAQSXQ010000490.1 GCA_029256565.1 Mycobacterium sp. | reverse complement strand
CGACCTGCCGTATCCGCCGAGCTATCCGAAGATGCCGGGCGAGCCGCCGCGGGTGCAGCCGAGCAAGAAGGTGGACGCCCACTGGGACGCCGACGGCAACGCCGTCAAGTAGGTGCCTAGCGCATCGCGAGGAGCATGCGATCCGGCGTGCGGGTCATCCACGACTCCGGGACCGTGGCCGGCTTGCGCCATGACCTCGCGGCGGACCACACGGCCACCGAACTCATCTCGATGACGCCGACCAGCAACAGCGGCCAGAACAGTCCGCCGACGACGGCCAGAGCAAAGGTTCGCGCCGCCGGGATGCCGGTCTCGCACAGCCGTCGTGCCGCCAGGTAGGCGATTACGGCGCTGACCGTCCACCCACCCAGGTAAGCCAGCACCCACGTCGCCATCAAGACCCAACTCCCTTGCCGAGTGATCTCCGTCTCATGCAATGTAACCACGGGTCAGGGGCTCAACAAGCAGGTTCCCTCGCCCGGCCGGCCATGTCGAGCGCTGGCAAACGCCCTGGCTACGGGCTATTCGTTAGCTGACAGCTACCACGCCGCGGGGCAGCGTGAGCGGCAGATCGTTGTAGGTCGCGATGCCCGGCTCGGCGGCCACGACCGCGGCGATGGCGTTGATGGCAGGCATCGCGGTCATGATGTGCCCGAGGACCATGAATTCCTCCAGCGTCGTCGCCTCGAAGTCCGGGGGAGGAAGGAAGCTGATGACGTTCTTCACCGTCGGCCTGCCGTCGACCTGGAGCACCCAGCCGTCCTGCTCGATCTTCCAGTCCGGCTCGAGCGTCTGACCCTTCCGCCAGCGAACGTTGATCTCGACGACGGTCTTACCTGCGAGGACGCCCTTCCAGCTGGCGTACACCCCGGCGACGCAGCCCGCGGGAATCGTCCAGGAGCCGAGATCGAGGTCCGCGGTGGTCTGCGCGTACTCCGCATCGCAGCGCACCTCGTCGAGTTCGACGCCGAGCGCATCGCCGATCAGACGCACTGCCTCGCCGAATACGCCGGTGCCGCGAGTCGTCATCGACAGGAGTTCGGGGTCGTCGATGGGCCTGCCGAAGCCGACCGGCTTCTCGGTGGCGGGCGAATCGTAGAAGGTGGTGTCGGCCGCTTCGTCGATCGTCACCTTGTCGACCCGGTCGCAGATACTTGCCGTCAGAATCGCCAGCAAGTTGATGTAGCCGGGGCTGATTCCCGACCCGAACATCGTCGAGCCGCCGCGCGCGCACGCCTCGGCGATGCGATCGCGACCCTCGCCCTGGTTGTGTCCGGTGATGAACGAGGCCGTCGCGACGACGTTGACGCCTGCGGAGAGGATCGTCACCAGCTCGTCGACGTCGATCCACATCGGGTTGTAGACCACGCAGTCGGGTTGCAGTTTCAGCAACGCATCGACGTCGTTGGTCGCCGCGATGCCGAGCGGCTCGATGCCTGCCAGTTCGCCGGCGTCGCGGCCGACCTTGTCCTGCGACCACGCGTAGAGGCCGACGAGTTCGAGGCCGGGGTTGGCGGCGATCGCCGCGACGGAACTCTTGCCGACGTTGCCCGTCGTCCACTGGACGACGCGGAGGGGAGTGTTGTTTGGCACTCGCTCAGCATAGGGACGCGGTGTCGCGACGAACGGGAATCCGCGAGATCTCCGATCCCGCCCCCGACTACGAGGTGAGCGTCGCCTTGCCGTTGATCTGCTGACCCGCCCGGTCGATCCACACCAGGTCGACGACGTCGCCCGGGTAGTGCCGATCCAGCACGTTGGTCAGCGTGGTCGCGGAGTCCACCGGTGCACCGTCGAGGCTGATCAGAACGTCGCCGTTCTGCAGTCCGGCCGCCTGGGCGGGCCCGCCGGGGATCACCTCGCGCACGATCACGCCGTTCACCGACGGATCCTGGTCACCGGTGCTGACGCCGACGCCGAGCAGCGTCGGGCGCCCGATGTGGACGCTCTCGGAGCGCACGCCTGCCCTGATCTGACCGGCCGTCGCGAGCGCGTCGTTGATCGGGATCGCGAATCCGGCGCCGCCGGGGCCCATCCGGAAGTTCACGGTTGCGGCGGTCGTCACGCCGACCACCCGGCCGGACGAGTCGACGACCGGTCCGCCCGAGTCGCCCGCCCGTACGGGGGCTGCGAACTCGATCAGCCCGGTCATCTGCTCGAAGCTGCCGGTGAGTTCGTCCTTGGCGCTGATCGAGCGGCCGAAGCCCGTGATGGTGCCTGCTTCGTTGGTCAGCGGGCCGCCGCTGCCGCGGGCGTTGCCCAGCGCGACGACGGGTTCGCCCTCCCGCAACGCCGACGAGTCGCCGATGGCGGCAGTGGGCAAACCGCCTGCGCCGCGAAGCTGAAGGACGGCGATGTCCCTGGTCCTGTCGTAACCGACCAGATCAGCGGTGAAGGATCGGCCGGCCACGGTGGCCGTAATGGTGTCCGCGCCCGCGACGACGTGGTAGTTCGTCACGACCGCACCGTTCGGGTCGATGACGAAGCCGGTTCCGGAACCGATCGCCCCCTGGTACTCGATGGTGGTGTCGATGCGGACCGTCGCAGGCTCCACGGCCTGAATGGCCGAGGTGAGGTCTGCCGGTTCCGCATGGGCCGCCGTCGGTGCCACCAGCGACAGGGTCATCGCCAACAGGGCACCGAGGACGAGCTGCCATCGGAAGAGGATTCTGGTCATGCGCCGCCTTCGACTCGCTGGATCCCGCGCTTACTCCATGGTGGGGGCAGCACGGCCAGCTGTCGACGTCGACGTCTCGGCTGGTCAGTCGTCGAGGGCTACCCCGCCGCGATTGCGGCGAAACAGTCCTGACGAGGGCTTTCCGGTCGTGCGGCGATTGCGCAGCCTGCCGCCGGACCCCCCGGAGTCCTTGTCGTTCTCGAGTTCATCGGCGTTACCGGCGGCGTCGGGCGTCGTCTCAGCAGACTCATCGGTCGCTGCGGTCACTTCGGTCGCATCGGCCTCGGTCGCCTCGATGCCCGTGGACTCGGTTTCTGCGGGCGTCTCGTCGGCCGGCGCGTCAGCGGTCTCGGTGACCTCGGTGGTCCCAGTCTCCGCGGTCTCGGACTCCGCGCTCTCTGTCTCCGCGGCGGACTCGGCCGTCTTGCCCCGACCCCGGCCGCGGCTCGACGCCGTGGTCTTGGTCTTCAGCGGCTTCGGCGGTGGCGGCGGCAGCTCAGCGAGGTACGCCAGGTAGAAGGCCAGCGCACCGAGGAGGGCGATGGCGGCGGCCGCCC
>JAQSXQ010000489.1 GCA_029256565.1 Mycobacterium sp. | reverse complement strand
CTCCCGTCATCGAATACTGCTGGGGCAAGCCCAACTGGCTGCCGTGGTCGGCCGCCGAGCAGACCAGCACCAGGACCGGCGTCACGGTGTTCGACCAGACGTCGTTCTCCAAGTACCTGATGGTGGGGCCCGACGCCGAAGCCGCGCTGCAGTGGCTGTGCACCGCGGACGTCGCCGTCGACGTGGGCCGCACCGTCTACACCGGCATGCTCAACGCCCGCGGCACCTACGAGGCCGACGTGACGGTCACCCGCACCGCGCGCGACGAGTTCATGATCGTCAGCAGCGCAGCGACCACCGAGCGCGACAAGGACCACATCGTTCGAAACCGGCCGCCGGGCAACGCCGCTCAACTCGTCGACGTCACCTCCGCCACGGCGGTGTTCGGCGTCATGGGTCCCCGGTCCCGTGACCTGCTGGCCTCGCTCAGCGACGCGGACCTGTCCGACGACGGCTTCCCGTTCGGGACGAGTCGGCTGATCTCGCTGGGGTACTCCACCGTTCGCGCCACCCGCATCACCTACGTCGGCGAGCTCGGTTGGGAGCTGTACGTACCGACCGAGTTCGCCGTCGGCGTGTACGAGGACCTGATGACGGCGGGCGCGGCGTTCGACGTGGCGCGCGGCGGCTACTACGCCATCGAATCACTGCGCCTCGAGAAGGGCTACCGGGCCTTCGGGCGTGAACTCACCCCCGGCGACGGACCCGTCGAAGCCGGACTCCTGTTCGCCTGCAAGCTGACCGGTGACGTGGACTTCCTCGGACGCACCGCCGTGGAGAAGGCCCGCTCCGACGGACCGCGCCGCCGCGTCGTCGGATTCCAGGTCGATTCTCCCGATGCCATGCTCTGGGGTGGTGAACTCGTGCTGCGCGACGGCCGGGTCGCCGGCCAGGTGACGTCGGCGGCGTGGGGCGAGACCACCGGCGCGTGCGTCGGGCTGGCATACGTCCGGTCCGCCGACGGCGAGCCGATCGACGCGAGGTGGATCGACACCGGGTCCTACGAGGTGAACGTCGGCGGCACCCCGTACCCGATCACCGTGTCGCGCAAGGCGATCTACGACCCGGAGAACGCCAGAATCCGCTGAGCCCGAGTGCGCGTCGCGTCCTCACCGTTCGACGTCGACGGAGTCCCACAGGTCGATGATGCTGCCGAGGATCTCCTCGGCGACGCCGAGACCGCCGAGGTGGCTCTCGCCCGGCAGGGTGAACAGTTCGGCGTCGGGCAGACGCGCGACGACGTGCTGGCCGTGGGCGAAGGGCACGATGTGGTCGGCGTCGCCATGCCACCAGCGCACGGGCACCTTCACCTCTTCGAGCTGGAAGCCCCAGTCCTTGGCGAACACGGCGACGTCGGCGAACGGCGCGGACAGCTGCTTGCGGCTGCCGTTGAGCAGGTCGTCGAGGAACATCGCGCCGAACTCCGGCCGAAGGAGGAGACGCCGGTCGGCCTCCGGGGACACCGCGGCGTACGCGTGCAGGGCCACGGGCGCGATCGGCCGGATCATGTGGACCAGGCCGACGGCGGCCAGCCGCAGCGGTAGACCGATGAAGGGCAGGGCGGGTGCGACCCTCGACCCGAACCCCATCAGCCCGCCGCCGATGCGCTCGGCACCGACCGTGGGCGCGACGCCGCCGAGTACGCCCGTCACGACGACGCGATCGGGCATCGCCGCCGCGCACCCCAGCGCGTACGGGCCGCCGCCCGACAGCCCGATGACCGCCATCTGGTCGATGCCCAGCACGTCGGCGATGGTGCGGAGGTCGTCGGCGAAGGCCAACACGTTGGAGTACTGATGTGGTGTCGACGATCCGATGCCCGGGCGGTCGACCCCGATCAGCCGGATCCGCTTGGCCTGGGCGTATGCGCGCGCCTCGACGGGTATCTGGCGGCGGGCGCCCGGGGTGCCGTGCAGCCAGAAGACGGCACGGCCCTGTGGATCACCGAACTCGGCGAAACCGATCTGACGGTCGGCCCCGACGGCGACGTTGCCTTCCAACTTGGGGCGCTCGATTGACATGGCCATCCGCAGAGTGTCGCATGCGTCACACCCCGGCCCCGCAGGGTTCGCCGCACTAGGCGGCGGTCAGGACGCGATGCCGACCGCCGCGGGCCATTCGAGCCCGAGCCGTTCGACGAAGTCCGTGAATGCCGCGTCGCGGTGGCGCTGGATCTCCGCGGCGCAGATCTCGCGCACCGGGAACGTCACCGTCCACACCACCAGCGCGCGTCCGGTCGCCTCGTCCTCGCCGTCCAACACGTCGAACACCTCGATCGAGGCGTCGTAGTCCAGGGCTTCGTAGTCCAGGGCTTCGTAGTCCAGGGTCAGGTCTCGAGGGCCCGGCTGCTCTCCGGTCGCGGTCTGGCCGGCCAGCCGTCTCAGTGCAGCCACGATGGCGTGCATGTCGCCGGACGGCGCGTCGATCTCGCTGCGGCATCGGATCTTCGGCATCGCACCCACTCCTCGCGCCCCATGGTCGTCCAGACCACTGTCCCGCGACGGGTGCCCCGTCGTCGCCGGGGCTGGCCGCCATCTTCGGCGGGGGTTACCCATACCCGGGTCCCCCCGCTAGCCGGTAGCCGGCCCGCATCGGTGCGACAATCCCGTGTGATGAACGCCGTACGAGTAGTGGTCGCCGACGACGACGTCCTGCTGCGGGAGGGGCTCTCCAGCCTCCTCGAGCGATCCGGTTTCGACGTGGTGGGTCAGGCGGGTGACGCGACGGGTCTGCTCGACCTGGTCCGCGACACCCGGCCCGCACTGGCGGTGGTCGACATCAGGATGCCCCCGTCGCACAGCACCGAGGGGCTCGACGCGGCGAAGACGATCCGCGAGCAGTGGCCCGACGTCGCGATCCTGGTGCTCTCGTCGCACATCGACGTCGATCACGCCATGGAACTTCTGGCCGGCGGACATTCGATCGGCTACCTGCTGAAGAGCCGGGTGACCGACGTCGCCGACTTCGTCGACACCGTCGGACGCATCGCCAACGGCGCCTCGGTGGTCGATCCGGCGCTGGTCGCCGAACTGGTGTCGGCCCGGCGGCGCGACGACCCGCTGGAGGCGCTCAGTGCCCGCGAGCGCGAGGTGCTGACGTTGATGGCCGAGGGCCTGTCGAACGCGGGCATCGGACGCCGGATCTGGGTCACCGAGGGCACCGTGGAGAAGCACGTGCGCAGCATCCTGACCAAGCTGAACCTGCCCGAGACCGGCGACGATCACCGCCGGGTGCG
>JAQSXQ010000488.1 GCA_029256565.1 Mycobacterium sp. | reverse complement strand
GGTGTCCAAGACCTGGTTCGCATCCCGCCATGCCGAATCGGCATGGCGAGGAATACCGCCGGCCGTCCGCCGGGTTGGGAGGGTCATGAAGGTGCGCGGATGAACGACCTCGGGACCGATCTCGAGCTGCGACTGGTGCGCTACTTCACCGTGGTGGCCGAGCACGGGAACTTCAGCCGCGCGGCCGCCGAACTGCATCTGGCCCAGCCGTCGCTCAGTCGCCAGATACAGCGCCTCGAACACCGGTTGGGCGTACGTCTGCTGGATCGCACGCCGCAGGGCACGATGACCACCGAGGCGGGCAAGGCGTTCCTACCCGAGGCACACGCGCTGTTGCGGGCCGCCCGGCAGGCGACGCTGGCGACGCGCGCCTACCGGCCCGCTGGCAAGGTCATCATCGGATACGTCGAGGACCTCGTCATCACTCCTGCGGTGCGCGAACTGCGCCGACGTCACCCGGGTGCCGAGATCGACACCCGCCACCTGGAATGTCACGACGGTCGGGTGTTCGCCGAGGGGGGAGTGGACGTCCTGGTCGCCCGCGACCCGCTGACGTTCCCCGCCGACGTCGCCGACACGACCGTGCTCTACGAGGAGCCGCGAATGCTGGTGGTGCCGATCGACCACCACCTGGCAGGCCGGGCATCGGTGTCGCCGGACGACTTCGCCGGCGAGCAGTTCATCTGCCCGCATGGCGGCGCCCGCGCGCTCTATCCGGCGGACTCGTACCGGGGCAGCGACCCCGGCCCCATCTCGGCGGGCCCGGTCGACGAGAGTTTCGAGGACAGAATGGAACTCGTCGCGAGCGGTCAGGCGATCGCGGTCCTGCCGGTGGGCGACCGGCGCAGCTCGCTGCGTACGGATCTGGCCACCGTGCCGGTCGAGCACTTTCCCACCAGCAAGGTCATGGTGGCGACCCGCGTCGGTGACTCCAACCCGCTGGTCGCCGACTTCGTGAACGTCGCGCTGGAGCACCTCACGGGCGGTTCGGCTCCGCGAGTTGATCGACTGGAGCATGGTCGTCGGTGAGCATCTGGGCGTCGCCGGTCCAGTCGGCGAGTTCCGCGCCGGCGATCGTGGTCCACTGGGTGTCGCGCTGCCGCAGGGCATCCCGTAGTGCCCGGGGATCGATCGGCCGGTCCGAGGCGATGACGACGAAGTTGCCGCCGTTCGGCGATGCCGACTGATCGACGCCGACGTCTCTTGGTTCCCCGGCGAGGACGACGTGGTCGAACGTCTCTGCGAGAGTCGCCGTTTCGGCCCGTAGGAACGCCAGCCCGCCGTAGTCGATGAGGTTGGCGACGTACACGCCGTCGTCCTTCAGCACACGTCGAACGTCGCCGATCGCCTCCCTGGTGGTGAGGTGCCACGGGACGCTGACGCCCCCGAAGGCGTCGCCGACCACGACGTCGCGGCTGCGAGCGGGCAGCTCGCGCAGGCCCAGTCGGCCGTCCTCGACCCGTACGTCGATCCCGCCGTCCGGCGTGAGCCCCAGTCTCTCGCGGTCCAAACCGACCACGCCGCCGTCGATCTCGGAGACGACGCTGTCGGATCCTGGGCGGGTCGCGGCGAGGTAGCGGGCGTACGTCATGCCTCCGCCGCCGAGGTGGTAGGCCGCCAGCGGTTCCTCCCTAGGAAAGGCGCTGTCGACGGCGGCGGCGATCGCGCGTACGTAGGCGAACGTCAAGGTGGTGGGATCGTCGACGTCGACGTAGGAGTGCCGGACCCCGTCGAGCACGAGGGTGCGCCCACCGGCGCGTTCGGGATCGGCGATCACGCGAGCGCAGTGATACTTCGTCTCGGCATCGCACCCTCCCGGCGCGACCAGCCCCGCGAGCCCGCCCAGTACGACGATGCCGGCGACCGCCGCGGCGCTGGCCTTGCGCCACATCCGCATTCGCCACTCGACGACGAGACTGCCCACCACCAGGAGGGCACCGAGCCCGACGAGGATGCCGCTCACCGGAACCCGTGAGATCAGCACGAAACCGGTGAGCACGGTGCCGGTGATGGCCCCGACGGTGCCGACTCCCGACAGCGATCCGACCACGGTGCCGGTTTGAGCGAGGGCCGTCAGACGCATCTTGGTCACCATGGGCGTCACCGCGGACAGCAGGGCACCGGGTACGAGGATGGTCAGTGACGCGACCAGCAGCAGAATCGGCTGCGCCCATTCGGCCGTGGTGCGCACCACCGCGGGCGTGATCGCCACGACGGCGCCGGACACGCCCAGCGACGGCGCGATGAGTCTGCGCGGGTCCGACCGGTCGGCGAGGTGCCCGCCAGCCCACGAACCGATCGCGATCGCGGTGAGCGCGATGCCGATCACCAGGGTGCTGGTCTCCAGCGTCAGCCCGAGGTACGGCGCGAGCAGTCGCAGAGCAGTGATCTCGATGACCAGCACCGCAGCCGACGAGCCGAACACGAGCAGCGCGGCAGCGCGGGCACCCATGCCGGGAACCGGTGGGGAGGGCTGAGGATCGCCGGACGGCGGCGGCGCTGCGGTCACGTCCGCACCCTAGCGAGCAATTCGCTCAACTCCTCGGCGTATGCGAGGTGCTTGCGCAGCTTCGCGGCGCTCTCGGCCGCCTTGGCGCGACACTCGTCGAGCCGCTCCGCAGCCGCTGCGCGCGCATCCGAGGCGGCGTCGGGATCGTTCAGCGCGTCGAGCGCGTCGAGCAGTTCCTTCATGTCGGCCAGCGTGAAACCCAGTGGCTTCATGCGCCGGATGACCAGCAGCCGTTCCACGTCGGCGTCGGTGTACAGCCGGAAGCCACCGGCCGAACGGGCCGACGGGGTCACCAGACCGACCTCGTCGTAGTGGCGCACCGTGGTGATCGACAGTTCGGTGCGGGCGGCCACCTGACCGATCTGCATGTGCCCGGTGCTCATCGATCCGCGCCGAGCGTGCCGGACAGACGGTCGTGCCGATCCGCGGAATCGGCGTCGAGCCCGATGATCTCTACCCGCTTGCCCTTCGCGCGGTACTTCGTCGTCACGGCATCCAGTGCGGCGACGGTCGATGCATCCCAGATGTGCGAGTCGGTCAGGTCGATGACGACGTTGGGAGGGTCGTCGGTGTAGTCGAACTGATAGACGAGGTCGTTGCTCGAGGCGAAGAACAGTTCGCCGGTCACTCGGTAGACCACGGTGTCGGCGGTGTCGGCGGCGCCGTCGACCTTGCGGACGTCGACCAGATGCGCCACCCGGCGCGCGAACAACACCATCGCCGTCA
>JAQSXQ010000487.1 GCA_029256565.1 Mycobacterium sp. | reverse complement strand
GCCATGGTCGTCGGTGGAGTACAGCCGCACGTTGGTCTCGAGGAAGTCACCGAAGTACGGAACGGGCGTCGGCGCGACGAACGACAGGTCGCGCATGGCGAACGGGATGAGACCGACGTAGGTCATGCCGTCGGCGAAGACGTCAGGGCGGCTGCCGGGCGGAAACAGGTGGGCGACAGCGGCGGGATCCACGGGCCAGTGCAGGAACACGAGGTCACTCCACCGTTGGGTGGTGAAGACCGGCGACGGGAGCGACGGCGCGGCGACCGGGAAGTTCGTCAGCGGGTCGGACGCGGTCGGCACACGTCGATCGTGCCACCTGGGCGGGTCAGCCCTGCGACGGCGACCAGTAGGCGAGCAACGTGTCGAACGCCGGGCGCGAGACACCGTAGGTGGCCTCGAGGTGGATGCTGAGCGGGAACCCGAGATCGGCGACGCCGTCGACCACTCGCTTGTAGAGGTCGACCAACGCGGTCCGCTTGTCCCCGGGTTCCATACCGGCGAGGCTGCGTACGAAGTCCTGCTCGGCGGCGACGGCGGCGTTCCCGGGGTCCTGGATCAGCCAGTTGATCAGGCCGACCTTGGACTCCATCTTGGGGACGAATCCGAACGACAGCAGGATCTCCGGACGGTGATCGGTCTCCCTCGCGAACTGCTGCAGGAAGTCGACGATCGCGTCCGAATAGAGCAGCTGGGTCATGCCGTAGGTGGCGCCCTGCTTGCACTTGAAGTTGAACCGGCCCTGCTCCCCGTCGCGCGTGGGGATGAGGATGGCACCGCGGTTGGGCACCAGTTCGTCGTAGATCGACAAGGCGTCGGTGGGGGCCACGCCCGCGCCTTCGCCGTCGCTCATGGTGCGCGGCACGCCGACGAACGCGATGCCGTCGAAGCCTGCGGAGCTGAGTTCGGTCAGTCGCGTGCGCAGTGCCGGTTCGTCGAGGAACGACGTCACCTGCGTGCACAGACCGCGCACGCCGGGCAGCTCCGGCTTGATCGTCGACCAGTAGTCCAGCACGTCGAGCTTGGGCTTCATCTCGATCGGACGGTCGTCGTCCTCCTCGATCATCCCGGGGATCATGACGTGCCCGATCCGGCCCTCGATGCCCGCCTCGGCGGAGAGAGTGACCACCTTGCGGGCCTCGTCGATCGCGAACTGTGGTCCACGCTCGACGTTGGACGGTACGAGTTCGAGCGCAATGGTGTTCAAGGCCACGGGGCCGCTCCTAGACGTGTATGTGCGCCGCGCTGCCGCGGCGGCGGCCCGTTCACCTCGTCGTGAGCGGCACCGGAATCGCATTCACCCCGTGCGGGACGTCTGACGCCGCCGCTGGGATGTCTGCCGCCATTCTCGCAGGTTGGCGTGCGCATCGGCGAATGGCCCGTGACGTGCGCCGATGCCCTCACAGCCCGGAACGTGACCCAGGCAACACCACATTGGCGATTGGGCCTCGCGGGGACCCGGGTAGCCATAAGAGCGAGGCGCACTACGGCGTCGGAAGACAATCCAAACACGAACGGGGATGAGATAGATGTCCAACACGGACACCACCAACCTGCTCGCGCAGCTGCGTGCGGTACTCGAATTGACCAATACCGAGGTGCAGGTCGCGGAGACCCGCATCACCCAGGCCCGCACGGAAGCGGTCGAGCGCGAGCTGACCGAGAACGCCCGCCACGGCCGTGAGCGTGCGCTGAAGATCCAGGCCGCCATCCGCGCACTCGGGGGCTACCCCGACGTGATCGCGCCGTTCTTCGGTCGCGTTGCGGCATCGGTGAAGGCCCTGACCGAGCAGGCCGGGCCGTTCGACGAGGCACTGCTTGGCGACCTCGCCCTGGAGCACCAGCTGCTCGACCGGTCGCGCTACCTGAAGGCGCTCGCCGTGGCCGCAAGCAACAAGGACGTCGAGAAGCTGGCCGCCGAGTTGATCACGGCTCACACCGCAACCGTCGACTGGCTCACCACCGTGCTGGCCGAGGACGCGCTGGGTGGCCCGGCCGCATTGCGCCGGACCCCGACGCAGGCCGCTGCGGGTATCGCGGTGAAGATCGCCAACCTGCCGCTGACCTGGTCGACGCGTGGCATCGACCGTGCGCTCGACGCAATCCGCAACACCCAGCCCGCACTCGAGGACCTGGCCGACCGCGGTGCACAGGCCGGTTCCGTCGCGGCCAAGGCCTTCTCGGCGTCACGTGACGCGGCGCTGCAGACCGCTGAGAAGGTGACCCGCGACGCGGGCGCCGACGATGCTGCCGACGTTCTCCACTCGCTGCGTAGTGCGGCAGGCGTGGTCGACTCCGGCGAACTCCCGATCGCCGACTACGACGAGCTGAACGTCAGCTCTGCCGTCGCCGCGGTCAAGGACCTCACCGAGCCGGCCGACATCCGCGCCGTGATCGCCTACGAGGAGCAGCACAAGAACCGCGCGAGCGTCGTGTCTGCCGCGCAGACGCGCGTCGCCGAGATCGCCCGCGAGGTCGTCGGCGTCTGATCGCCTGACCGAACATCGCTTGACCGAACCAAGCCTGATTGAACCAAGCGAAACCCCGGCCACTTCGGTGGCCGGGGTTTCGTGTGTCTGCTGCTGTCGTCGTTTATCCGCGACCGGTGCTGGACTGGAGTTCGTCGATCATCTCCGACGCCTGCGCCTTGGTCAGGTCCTCGGGCACCTCGCGCTTGGCCTCCTGGGCCAGCGTGTGCAGATAGCTGCGCTGCGCCCCGGTCATCGGCTCGTCACCGGTGACCCAGTCGGACGGATCCTTCTCGGCATTCTCGTTGGGCGCCTGCTGCGCCTGGGTGTTCTCTTCGCTCATGCCACCTTGATACCCAGGCGAACAGGCGTTCGAAACCTGCCGATTCTCAGACCCACGCTCCCCCGTCGACGCGCAGGATCGCACCCGTCACGTACGAGGCCCGATCGCTCAGCAGCCAGGCCGCGGCCTCGGCCACCTCGGCCGGGTCGGCGCCCCGCCGCAGCGGGGTGTCCGCGTTCAATCGCTCGATCACCCCGGGACTGGCGGCATCCCACTCGCGGATCATCTCGGTCAACGTGGTGCCAGGCGCGATCGCGTTGACGCGGATGTTCTCCGGGCCGTAGGTGATGGCCGCGGATTCGGTGAGGCTGTTCACCGCTCGCTTCATCGCGCCGTACGCGGGGAGTTCGGGGTTGCCCCGCAGGCTTCCGACGCTGGAGGTGTTGACGATCGCTCCCGATCCCGCCGTGGCGCGGATCGCCGCGACCTCTGCGGCCATCGCGACGTACACGCCCCGCAGGTTCACGCCGTACACCAGATCGAAGTCGGCTTCGGTGACCTGGTCGAGGGGGCCGGGCGGGACGATCGTCGCACCGTTGTTGAACGCTGCGTCCAAGCGCCCGAAGACCTTCACCGTCTCGTCGACCGCGGCTCGCACCGAGTCGCCGTCCGCCAGGTCGCAGACGACGAACTCGGCATGCCCGCCGGCGGCGGTCACCTCGTCGACGACCGCGGCGAGCTGCGCCTCCGTTCGTGCCGCCAGCATCACGCGCGCCCCCTCGCGGGCGAAGAGCCGCGCCGCAGCCGCGCCGATGCCTCGGCCTGCGCCCGAGATGAAGACGACCTTGTC
>JAQSXQ010000486.1 GCA_029256565.1 Mycobacterium sp. | reverse complement strand
CTGCGTGTTCGCCGACGAGTAGCAGCGCGGGTCGGCCGTCGCGGATCGCCTGCACCAGCTTCGCGGACGTCAGTGGGTCGAGTTCTCCGGCGGGCACCGTCGACGGGTCGAAGTGTGCGCCGTAGCGCCGCGCGATCCGCCTCGCCCAGGTTCGATTGGGCTTCTTCCCGATCCGGCTGCGCCACGCCACGATGAGTTCGGCGACGACGATCAGCGTCACCACACCGGCGACGAGCCCTTCGGACACGGGCTGCGGCGAAACCGGCGACGTGTCCTGAGCGGGGCTCGCCAGCAGCGTCAGCGTGTCGCCACCAGAGTTCTGCAACGTCGCCAATTGTCCTCGGAGTTCGGCGAGTTGGCGGTCCGACTCGGGCCTCGCCGGGTCTTCGGGCAGCAGCGTCGCGTTGCGTGCCTCCTCGGCACCGATGGTCGCCTGTATCTGGTCGAGCTGCGCGCTGATCTCGCGACTGTGGTTGGCGAACGCGGCCTGACTGACCGTCACCACCATGGAACGGGCGATCTGCTCGGCGAGTTCGGGTGAACCGGCCGTCGCCGTGAAGATGAGGATCTGCGGCGCAGGCCCCTTGGACAGCTCGACGTGTTCGCTCAGGGTCTGTGCGTCCCAGTCCGTGTCCACCTCGGAGAGCACCTGGTCGAGAACCGTGGTGTCCTGGGCGAGGCCCATGAACGGAGCACGCATCTGCTCGACGAACGCGTCACCGGGCACCAGTTCACCCGATGGCGTGATCTCGGTGACCAGATTGGCGGCATACTCCTTCTCGGCGAACATCGTTCGCAAGGCGAAGACGAGTCCGCCGACGATGAGCGCGACGACGAGCGCGGGTACCAGTGCACGTGCGAATTCACGCAGGTGTCCTGCCAAGTCGACGGGCGGCGGTACGTCACCCCGATGTACCGGGTCCTCCACGGTCACCAACCGGACTCCTTCGGTTGCCCGGGCGCAGTGTTGCGACCCGAGGTGTCGTCGACGTGGGATCCCGATGCTACCGAGATCGTCCGCGGGATATGGCTAACCGCACGGATCGGTTCGCAAACTCTCACGCGCCTGCCTCCCCGAATCCACGGACCACGTCGTAGGCGGGTTTTGGACTGAAGTCGCGCCGCAGGATGCCGAAGTTCTGTTCGGTGTCGTCGGCGTCGGATCCGCTGTCGCGCATGCCGTACACGTAGGCGGCACCGATCCACGGCGTGTTCTCCGCGACTGCGAGCAACTGGCGCAACGTGTCGGCCTGCACGGCATCGGACACCGCGCGTCGGCCGGTTCCGGTCGGCGCGCCGCACTCGGTGATCCACACTGTCTTCGACGAGTCGCCGCCGTCGACCATCACGGTGCGCATGTCCCACATTCGCTGCGCGGTGTTCCACGCCGCCGTGCTGGGATCGTCGGGCAGCGCGGGGTAGGTGTACGGGTGGATCGCGAACGCGTCGAAGTACCGGTTCGAGCCGTTGGCGTACAGCCCCCGCAGGAACGTCAGGGGCGCGATGTCGCGACCGTTGTCCTCGGCCGGTGCCAGTCCGCCCGAGAGGATGGTGGCGTCCGGGTCGACGGCCTTGATCGCGCGGTTGGTGGCCGCGAGCAACTGGCCGTATCGGGCGGGGTCGGGTTTGGGCCTGAAGTAGTTGACGGTGTTGGGCTCGTTCCACACCTCCCACACCGAGATGCGGGATCCGTAGCGCCGCGCCGCCGCGGCCGCGAACGCCGCGAAGGACTCGGGATCCGTCGGCGCGAAGTATCCGCCGCTGGCGTCCGGGTGGTCGGACGCCCAGTCGGGGGCGTAGGTGACGAGGCCGAGCGGACACAGGCCACGGGCACTGACCGCGTCGACCACCCTGTCGACGTCGGACCAGTCCATGCTGCCCTGGCGGGGTTCGACGCGGGTCCAGTCGACGTCGATGCGCATCGACCACATTCCCGCCTCGGTGACGCGATTCAGGAGCGTCGCCAGGTCGTCGTCGGACATGGTGAGGACGTCGGAGCCCTGGGCGGCGCCGACGCGTCCCTTGGCCGCGGACGCACGACAGTCGGAGGCGTCGTCGGCGCGCGCGACGGTCAGCAGCACGAGGCCGACGACCATGGTCAGCCCGAGACCGAGTGCCAGCGCCGCGCGCCGGAGATCAGGACGCCAGCGCATGCAGCATCGCCGGGATGGTCGCGTTGACGTCGTGGTGGGCGGCGACACATGCCCGTGCCGCGTCGCCGACCGCGCGGCGCAGTTCGGCGTCGTCGAGCACCCGTTGGATCGCCGCCGCGAGCGCAGCCGCATCTCCGGGTGGGTACGGCACACCCGCACCGCCGGCGAGGAATTCGCTGGTGCCACCGTGGTCGCTGCCCACCACGGGCAGCCCGTGCGACATCGCCTCGAGGACGTTGAGCGGACCGGCCTCGGGGAGCACGCTGGCAGACACCACGACGTCCCACCCTGCCATCGCGGTCGCCGGGTCGACGTGGCCGAGGAAGCGCACCCGCCCCGCCAGGTCGGGTGCGGTGGCCCGCGCTTCGAGTTCGGCGACGTAGCCCGCGTCGCCGGGGAAGCTACCGCCTGCCAGCTCGAGTTCGACGTGCGGCAGCCGCGCGACCGCATCGAGCAGTACGCGGTGGCCCTTCCACGGCGTCAGCAGGGCGAGCATGCCGACCACCGGCGGCGAGTGCAGGTCGCCGCCGAGGCGGGGCACCGGCCACGGCACCCCGTTGTGCGCCACCACGACCGGAAAGCCCATCGCGCGCAACGGTTCAGCGGTCGCTTCGGACACCGCGACGGCCTTGCGGATCGCGGGCTTGCCGATGGTCGTGACGGCCCGCTGCTTGCCGTTCACCACCGTGTCGTGCACCAGCCAGGATGCGCTGGACCGGCCGCCGCCGACGCGGACCGCTGGCAGCGCGAACAGGGAGTTGACGATGGTGGCGGTGCCGCCGCGACGCATCAGCGGCCGCAGGATCCGGCCTGCCAGGACCCAACGCCCCAGCAGTCGGCCCGCACCCACGACGCGGGCCGCGCCCGACTCGCCACCGAGACCCAGGGGCGGCAGCTCGACGTGCGTCACCGCGTCGGGGAGCCGGTCGCTCAGCGGGCCGGTCGGGCAGGCGACCGTGACGGGCCGTCCCTCGCCGACGGCTGCCTCGACGAGGCGCAGCAGCACCTTCTCCGCTCCGGACACGTTGCCGGTGTGCGCGACGAACAGCAGAGCCGAATCGGTCACGTCGACTTCCTCCGCACGGGCAGGGGAAT
>JAQSXQ010000485.1 GCA_029256565.1 Mycobacterium sp. | reverse complement strand
CGACGAGCTGCTGACCCAGCGGGGCGTCGAGGTCAACGTGTTCGAGAAGCTGCCGACGCCCTACGGTCTGGTGCGCGCCGGGGTGGCCCCGGACCATCAGACGACCAAGCGCGTGACGCGTTTGTTCGACGGGACCACGCGGCTGCCGGGGTTCACGTTCTACCTCAACGTCGAGGTCGGCAACCACGTCAGTCATCGCGAGTTGCTCGAACACCACCACGCCGTGCTGTATGCGGTGGGCGCGCCCAACGACAAGCGGCTCGACGTCGAGGGCATGAACCTGCCGGGAACCGGGACGGCGACCGAGATGGTCGCGTGGATCAACGGGCATCCCGAATTCGCCGATCTACCCGTCGATCTGGGTCACGAGCGGGTCGTGGTGATCGGCAACGGCAACGTCGCATTGGACGTCGCGCGGATCCTCACCACCGATCCCGACGACCTCGCCCGCACCGACATCGCCGACCACGCGTTGGCGGCGCTGCGCGACTCGAAGGTGCGCGAGGTGGTGATCGCGGCCCGCCGAGGCCCCGCCGACTCCGCGTTCACGCTTCCGGAACTCATCGGGCTGACGGCCACCCACGAGGTCGTGCTCGACCGCGCCGACCACGACCTGGTTCGGCAGGACCTCGCCGACTGCACGGATCCGTTGACCCGCAACAAGCTCGAGGTGCTCGCCAAGCTGGGTGACGCCGACGCCCCCGCCACCCGTCCGCGCATCAGGTTCGCCTACCGGATGACGCCGCAGCGGGTGCTCGGCACCGATCGCGTCGAGGGCATGGCCTTCACCGTGACCGGTGGCGACGACGTGCGCACCCTGCCCGCCGGGCTGGTGCTGACATCGATCGGCTACCGCGGCAAGGCGATCCGCGACCTGCCGTTCGACGAGGAGACCGGGGTCGTGCCCAACGAGTCCGGTCGCGTCGTCGGAGCACCCGGCACCTACGTGGCCGGCTGGATCAAGCGGGGTCCGACGGGGTTCATCGGCACGAACAAATCGTGCGCGGCGCAGACCGTCCACGAATTGGTGGCCGACTTCAACGCCGGTGCGCTTCGCGATCCGCGTGGCAGGTCGGTTCACCTCGACCGGCTGATCCGGGCGCGCCAGCCCGAACTCGTCGACGTCGCAGGCTGGAAGGCCATCGACGCGGCCGAGGTCGCCCGTGGTGGCGACGACCGGCCGCGGGACAAGTTCACCGAGATCTCCGACATGCTCGCCGCCGCCGCGACGGCGCCGAAACCGTCCATGCGCGAACGGCTCCTGGCCGGCCTCGGCCTGTAGGGGCCCGACCGGCACCCGGCGACTTTTGCGAAACACCCGTCGCCTCGGCGATCGGGCGTATAGCAAGACTGCATGAGTGCATCGGCATACGTGGGTCGGGTCGGCACGCTGGCGGTCGCGCTGGGGGTCGGGGCAGCCGTGCTGACCGCCCCCGGAGTGGCATGGGCCGAGCCAACGTCGGAGTCGTCCGAGACGTCCTCTGAGTCGACTCAGGATTCGGGGTCGCAGTCCGAACCGGCCGACTCCCCGTCGACCGCCGACCAGGACTCCGAGCCCGACACCGACCCGGACTCAGACGTCGACACCGATACCGATACCGACACAGAGCCGGACCCCGAGACCGGTGCCACGACCAGCCAGGCACCGCCGGGCGTCACGGTCAGTACCGGCGGCGCCGTCACCAGCGGCTCGACGGACGACCAAGAAGAAGACGACGAGAACGAGCCGCCGCCGGTTCGGACCCCCACGGTCGAGCGGGAGCCTGCACGCGAGCAGTCGTCGCCCTCCAAGCCCGACGCCGACGACGTCTCCACGCCGGCCAGCGAGCCCGTCACCTCGGTTGAGGCCACCGAGGTGGTCACCCGCGCGGCAAGCGACCCTGCGTCGACGTCGCTACGGGTCGCGCCGACGGCGTTGGCCGTGACGCCTCCACCCGCCGTGCCGTCGCTGCGGCCGTGGCCCACGGCGTTCGATCCGATCAGCGTGGTCACCTACGTGACCGGCGTGGTGTCGAGTCTCGTCAGCGCGGTGCTCAGTCCGTTCGCCGCGGGAGCGCCCGCCCTGCCAGCCGACCCGTCACCGTGGGCGCTGCTGGCGTGGGTCCGGCGGGAGCTGTTCAACGAGACGCCGACCATCACCTACAACGCGAGCCAGAACACGCAGAGCCTCAACGCCGACGGCGACGTCGTCGTGACCGGCCACCTCGGCATCGGCGACGGTGACGGCGACGCCCACACCATCGCCGTGGTGGGCAGGCCGCTGAATGGCGGAGTGGTCAGCGTCGCGGCGGACGGCACGTTCACCTACCGGCCCACCAACGCGATGGCCGCCGTCGGTGGCGTCGACCGGTTCACGGTGGTCGTCGACGACGCGGCCGCTGGTCTGCACGTGCACGGTCCGCTCGGCCTGCTGCAGTTCGTGCCGATCCTCGGCAACTTCCTCAATCCCGGTGCGGGACACCGCGTCGCGAAGACCATCACGGTGACGGTGAGCCCGGTCGACGGCATCGACCTGTCGTTTCCCGATGGCTTCCACTGGGGCGTCGCGCACGCGGGATTCCAGGCAGAGGGCGGCCCGGGCTCACCCGTCGACCCCAACTCGGACTGGTACAAGTGGGTGCACGACCCGATCAACCAGTTCCTCGGGCTGACGAACGGCGTCCCCGAGAACGGCCCCGGCGCCTACGTGAAGTACGACGACGATGCCCAGCTCGCCCGCGAGGAACTGGGTATGAACACGTTCCGGATGAGCATCGAGTGGAGCCGCATCTTCGCGAACTCGACGGCAGCGGTGAACGTCTCGGACGAGGGCGGGGAGATCACCCTCGCGGATCTGCAGGCGATGGACGCGATCGCGAATCAGGCCGAGGTCGCGCACTACCGCGACGTCCTGACGTCGCTGCGGGCGCACGGCCTGGAGCCGATGGTCACGGTGGTCCACTTCGCGCTGCCGTCGTGGATTCACGATCCGATCGCGGCCCGGCCGCTGATCCAGCTGGGCCTCCCCGCGCCTGCTGCGGGCTGGCTGTCGCCGAGCACACCAATCGAATTCCGGAAGTACGCCGCGTATCTGGCGTGGAAGTACGGCGATCAGGTGGACAACTGGGCCACGATCAACGAGCCGTTCCCGCCGGTGCTGACGCAGTTCTTCGCGATCCCTGGTCTGGTGCCCGCGTGGCCGCCCGGCGTCATCCGGCCGGACCTCGCCGCGACGTTCCTGGTCAACCAGGCCGCCGGACACGTCGGCGC
>JAQSXQ010000484.1 GCA_029256565.1 Mycobacterium sp. | reverse complement strand
CCGAAGATCTTGATGAAGATGAACGCGATGATCGCCACCGACAGGAACACCAGCACGCTGATCGCCGAGCCAAGGCCGAGGTTGAACGCCTTGAACAGGTTGTCGTAACCCAGGATCGACACCGATCCGGTGTCGTTGGCCCCGCCGGTCAGCACGTAGATGTTGTCGAAGATGCGGAACGCGTCGAGCGTGCGGAACAGCAGCGCCACCAGGATCGCCGGCTTCATCAGCGGCAGGATGATCTTGACCAGCCGGGTCCACGAACCGGCGCCGTCGACCTGGGCCGCGTTGAGCAGATCCTGCGGCACCAGCGCCAGCCCGGCGAGCAGCAACAGCGCCATGAACGGCGTCGTCTTCCACACCTCGGCCAGCACGACGATCGCGAGCGACGGGAACTGCTCGGTCAGCGGCGCGCTGCCCTCGGGCAGCAGGTTGGCCAGGTAGCCGGTGCCCGGCGTCCACGCGTAGTACCAGCTGTAGGACGCGGCGACGGTCACGATGCCGTACGGCACCAAGATCGCGGTCCGCACCACACCCTTGCCGAAGATGGTCCGGTGCATGACCAGTGCGAGCGCAAGGCCGAGCACGAACTCGATGGCCACCGACACCACGGTGATCGCCAGCGTGACCGCGAAGGCCGTCCACCAGTAGCCGTCGGTGAGGATCGTGACGTAGTTGCTCAGCCCGACGAACTCTGTGTCATCCGGCGCGGCGAGGTTGTAGCGCTGCAGGCTCAGCCACACCGCGTAGGCGATCGGGTACGCCGTGACCGCGATCATCAGCAGCACCGCGGGACTGATCAGCAGGAAGGCGAGCTTGCGCTCGGACCGCTCGTCGTCGGTGGCGGCGACGGCGGCCGTCGACTCGGTGGGTACCGCGGTCACGGGATCAGCCCCTTGCCGTCGATGGCCTTCTGCACCTGTTCGGCGAGTTCGTCGGCCGTGCGCTCCGGGTCGATCTCGGTGATGGGCGCCAACGTCGCCGAGATGCGGGTCGACACTGCCTGATACACCGGGGTCGCGGGACGCACGGCCGCGTCGACGAGCTGGCGGCGGATGACGTCGTACTGCGGGTACTTGGTCTGGAAGGCGGGGTCGTCGTACAGCGACGCGCGCACGGCAGGCAGGCCGCCCTCGACCGAGGTGTACCGCTGGTTCTCGGCGTTGCGCAGGCAGCGGATCGCCTCGAAGGCCTCGGCCTTGCGCTGAGTGTTCTTGCCCACCGCCAGGTTCAGTCCACCGAGCGTCACCTTCGCGGGCTGCCCGGGCACGACACCCGGGAACTCGGCGAAGCCGAACACCTTCTTGCTCGCCTCGTACGCCGAGGTGAACTGCTCGTCGGACGGCGAGAACGTGCCCTCGTCGTTGATGGCGCTCGCGAGGTCGGGCTGCTGATCGAGCGGCAGGAAGGAGACGCCGCCCTTGACCGCGTTCTCCAGCAGCGACGGCAGCACGAACGGCCAGTTCACCTCGAGCGCGGCCTTGCCCTGTTCGAGCGCCAGGCGTGCGGTGCCCTCGTCGGTCTGGGTGATCGACGGGTCGGCACCCGGGGCCGTGGCGACGGACTTGATGATCTGCAGCGCCTTGACCGTCGCGGCGCGATGCTCCGGGGTGTCGGTCAGCGTGACGGTCTCGCCGTCCTCGGAGAGGATCTGTCCCCCGGCGCTGGCCAGCAACGTGTTGAACCACACCATGAGGCCCTCGTACTGCTTGGCCTGCACGGCAATCCAACTCGGCTCACCGGCGGCATGCAGGCGGGTGGCGTCGGCCACCATGGCGTCCCAGTCCCGGGGCGGTTCGGGCACCAGATCGGCGCGGTACCAGAGCAATTGGGTGTTCGTGGTGACGGGCGCCGCGTACAGCTCGTCCTGCCACTCGGCCGTCTTCAGCGGTCCGGGCAGGGTGTCGTCGCGGGCGTCGGCCTCCGCTCGGCCTGCCGGGTCGTCGGAAAGCGGCAACGCCCAACCGGCTTCGGCGAACTCGGCTGTCCAGACCACGTCGAGTGCCATGACGTCGAGGGTCTTGTCGTTGCCGGTGAGTCGGCGAGCCAGCTGCAGCCGCTGGTCGTCGGCACCCTTGGGCAGACTGACCTGCTGAATCGTGAACCGGCCGCCGAGTTCTTCGTTGCAACGCTTCGCCACCGCGGTGAACGTCGCCATCTCGTTGGCCGGTGTGTAGAAGTTGATGACGTTCCCGCCACCGCCGGAGCTGCACGCCGTCAACGACGCCACCGAGGTCATCGTCAGCGCAGCTACAGCCGCAGCGCATAGCCGCCGAGCGCGCACGACCCGCCTCCATCCGCGTCCGACGGGGCCGCCGAGGCAGCTCCGTCGCTTCACGTCGCCGCTGGCGCGACGGCGGGCGGGGAAACCTCCCGCGCGCAAACCGTAGAGCGATCCGGGCGTGATGTGCAACACTCCCCGCCGCGTACGGCCGATATCGGGCCGAATCGTGACCTGAGACTTGGCGTGCGGCGAGCGCCGCGACACCCGTCAGATAGTCAAGCGCGCCAGCAGATCCCGCCCCTGCTCGGCGGCCTGCGGATCGCACAGGACGTCGTAGCGTCCGGCGACGAGTTGCATCGTCGAGCTGAAATCCCTTGTGCCGCGCGCCATTGCGTACTGCAGACCCGAGGTGATCAAGCCGAAGAACACACCGGCGACCAGGCCCGCGATCAGCGACCCCCACGGGCTCGGGCTGAAGAAACCGAGCACCAGACCGATGAACAGGCCGAGCCAGGCGCCGGTCAGCGCACCGCCGCCGAGCACGCGCGGCCACGTCAGCCTGCCCGTGACCCGTTCCACCTGCATGAGGTCGACGCCGACGATGGTGACCTGCTGCACCGGAAACTGCTGGTCGGACAGGTAGTCGACCGCCCGTTGCGCTTCGGCGTAGGTGGGGTACGACCCGATCGGCCATCCCTTGGGCGGGGTCGGCAGTGCTGGGGGCATTCCACGTCCCTGCTTCTGTCCTGGTTGAAGCGGGCTGGTCATGTTCGTCTCCTCGGAAGAAGTGAGTTCGCGTCTCTGACGACAACGCACCGGCATGGTTCATCGTGCCCCGAAAGCGCGTCGAACACTCGGTATCGGCCGTGCGCTAGGTTTGGGTCCATGACGAGTGAGGACTCGAACCCAGGTCAGACGTCGTCACCCGACTCGGGCGCCGGAGGGTCGGAACCGGCCCCTCAGGGCTACGAATCGCCCCCGATCGAGGACACCCCGCGACCGGACGAGCAGGACTCCGGCGACTCGGC
>JAQSXQ010000483.1 GCA_029256565.1 Mycobacterium sp. | reverse complement strand
ACCACGCCGTCGATGCTGACCGTGAACGTGTAGGCGTTCACGTCGGCGACGCCGACCACCGACGCACCGGTCTGGAAGTTGGTCTTGGTGCCGCCGACCGACAGGGAGATCGTGCTGTGCGCGGGCCAGAACCCGGTCGGCTTGAACTCCACGACCTCGTCGGAGAGCCAGACGAACTCGCCTGCGGGCACGGGCGACGACGTGAACTCGATGCTCCGTTGCGCGGCGAGCCGGTTCGCCACCGGGGCGCCGAACGTCACCGTCACCGGATGACCGACGCCGACGACCTCCCCCGCAGCGGGCGAGACGGCCGCCACCGGCACGGCTGCGGGCACCGCCATGCCTGCGCTGCTCACCCCCGCCGCGGCGGTTCCGGCCAACAGCACCAGGGACAGGCTGGCAGCAGATGCTGCCAGCACACGTTGCACGGCGTTACGCAAGGTCAATCCTCCGAGGTCGATGGCCTTCTCCATGCTAGATCGGTTCTGGAGCGCTAAGTGTTAGCCGCGCGTGTCCGCGAGGACGCCGCGAGCAGGTAGCCGATGCCGAGGAAGCAGCTCAGCAGCAGGCCGACGTTCACCAGAACCGTCGGTACGCCGACGCTGGTGGGGTCCAGGAAGTAGTACGGCGCGCGCCGGCCTGCGGAGTTCAGCACCAGGAACGCCAACGCGCCGTAGGCGGCCGGGTAGGCCAGCCACGCGATCGGCTGCCACCACCGCACCACCCGGTCGTCGCGCCCGATCGCGAACCAGTCGACGAGCGCCAGCGCCGGAACCACGACGTGCAGCAGCAGGTTCGCCGGTGTGTACCCCATGCTGCGTCCGGTGAGGAACAGGTTCCACACCAGGCCCGCGACGACGACGTAGACCACCACCGCCCCTCGAATGCCATTGCGCCGGTTGGCCTTCGGAGAGACGAGCGTCCAGGCGTAGTAGCCGGCGGCCAGCACGTTGACCTGGTAGGTGAACGTGATCAGCCGCCATGCCACGCCAGAGCGCGACGTGAGTTCGACGAGGACGACGGCAGCGACGACCGCGCCGACGATCGCCAGCCGGAGCGCGATGCGGAGGCCGTCTCGGGCCCCATCGGGTGTTGCCAAACCGTCGACCGGCTACTGACCCGGAACGTACGGGGGCGTCGCGGGCACGGCCGGGGCCACCTGCGACTGGTCGTCGTCCCCGAACCGGAGCTTGTCGCGGATGCGGCCGAGGATGCCCGGCTTCTTGGTCGGAGCCGTGTAATTGGGAACCAGCGGACCCGTTCCCGTGACCGGCGGCGTGACGACCGCGGGCGGCGGTGCGATGACGGGGGCCGCCACCGGAGGCTCCTGGTAGACCGGCGCGAGCGGCGGGGCCTCGGCGACGACGGGGGCCTCCGGTACGAAGGCGGCGTCGGGCGCCGCCGCGGGTGCGACGTCGATCGGCGGTGCCTCGGGTGCCGGCGGGGCCTCGGCGAGCACGGGCGGCGCGGCGGGGGCCGGAGGGATCGCGACCGGCGGGGCGAGCACCGACGGGTTGGCCCTGGCCGCGGCCGGTGCTCGGGGCACGTCTGCGGCGGCGGCGGCCGGGCTGGCCGGCGCATCCCTGCTCGGCGACAGTTCGAGGCTGACCGCCACCGAGACCGACACGACGAACGTCAACACACCGGCGACGAGCATTCCGGCCGCGCCCATCGGCACCCGGCCGCGCCGGGTCTGCCGGGCGCCCGCACCGGTGGTCAGGGCGTAGGCGGCGAAATCGCCGCCGGGGTCGAGCGGGCCGTCGATGCTCTGCGCCGAGGCGAGCGCCGCTCCCCTGGCCAGTGCCAGTTGAGCCTCCTCGGGGGTGAACACCGGAACCGACAGCGCGTCCTCGAGTGCGGGCACGATCGACGCGAATCCGCCTGCCGAGCCCACCACCACCAACGCCTCGGGCTGCCAATCGGCCTTGGTGAACACGGTGCTCAGCCAGCCGATCAGGTCGTCGTCGGAGTAGATGGCGTGGTTGAACGCGGTCTGCACGGCGCCGGTGCTCGCGTGCACGACGAGGCTGATCACCGTCTCGGGCTCGATGACGCACACGGCGGTGGTCTCGTAGCCGACCACCGCGGCCATGCCGCGGGCCAGCGCTTCGGTGGCCTCGGGCATCCGGATCGGCACCACGTTGTCGAAACCCGATTCGGACAGCGACTTCATCAACATCGACGCCTCGGCGTCGGCGTCCTCGCTCCACGTCACGCCGATCGAGGTCAGCCGCAGGCCGCGCGTCGCGGCCAGAGCCTCCGTGCGCCGCACGGCGGCGGCCGCCTGCTCGGACGTCTCGACCGCCCCGGCGTGCACGTCGAAGGCATTGCCGTCCATCGTTGCGCCGTCGGCGTCCTGTCCCTCGACGAGGACCAGTCCGACGGACGTGGGAGTCATCGACAACCCGAGTACCGCGTCCACATGCACCCCTATTTCGAACCCATGCGGTGGCCACGTCGAACGGATCATTGGCGACGGGACAGGGCCCGGTCCGTACCGAGGCGCGACGAGCGCGGCGACGACGTGTGGCACACCTTCGACGCGACACTACCGAACCGGCGGGTGTGCAGCGCGCCGGGCATCGGTGGTCCGGTGGCCCGAGGTCGCTTCCCCGGTGACACCGCCGCCGGCGTGGCAGGGTGTTTCCCCATGACTTCTGGACATGCCGGGGAGGCAACGCACGACCGAACCGTGTTCGGCCATCCGCTCGGTCTGACGAACCTCTTCGGGGTCGAATTGTGGGAGCGGTTCTCCTACTACGGGATGCTCACGATCCTCGGCTACTACCTGTACTACTCGGCGACCGACGGCGGTCTCGGCCTGCCGCAGGCGACCGCAACCGGGATCGTCGGCGCCTACGGCGGTCTGGTGTACCTGTCGACGGTGCTCGGCGGCTGGGTCGCCGACCGGGTGCTCGGCATGGAGCGCACCGTGTTCTACGGCGGCGTCGTGGTGATGCTCGGCCACATCGCACTCGCGATCCTGCCGGGACTGGCAGGCGTCGGGGCCGGCCTGGTCCTGGTGGCACTGGGTTCCGGCGCGCTCAAGGCCAACGCGTCGTCGCTGCTCGGCACCCTCTACGACAAGGGCGACGCCCGGGCCGACGGCGGGTTCACCCTCTTCTACCTCGGCATCAACCTCGGTGCGTTCATCGGGCCGCTCATCACCGGCCTGCTGCAGACCCGTGTCGGCTTCCACGTCGGTTTCGGGGCCGCCGCCGTCGGCATGGCGCTGGGACTCGCGCAGTACGTGGC
>JAQSXQ010000007.1 GCA_029256565.1 Mycobacterium sp. | reverse complement strand
TTCAGGGGCAAGCAACTCGGGGTCGGCACCGATCTGTGGGAGTACATCGACGACGTGCGGGCGGGCCGGATGTCGATGGCCGAGTACGAGCAATTGGAGGCGGCGGCGGGGCCGTCGCGGGGGCACTGTCCGGAGATGGGCACCGCGTCGACGATGGCCACGCTGGTGGAGGGCCTCGGCATGACACTGCCGGGCGGTGCGGCCATCCCCGCGATGGACTCGCGTCGGCTCCAGGTCGCCGAGGAGGTCGGGGCGCGGGCGGTCGGGTTGGCCGTCGAGCGGCTGCGGCCGTCGCAGGTCATGACGGCAGAGGCGTTCGACAACGCCATCACGCTGATGCTGGCCGTCGGCGGGTCGACGAACGCGATCGTGCACCTGCTGGCCATCGCGGGGCGGGTGGGAGTCCCGTTGTCGCTGGACCGCTTCCACGAACTGTCTGCGCGCACCCCGCTGGTCGTCAACGTGCGGCCTGCCGGCGAGCACCTCGTCGAGCAGGTCTTCCATGCCGGCGGGATACCGGCGGTGATGAAGTCGGTCGAGTCGCTGCTGCACACCGACGCCGTGACCGTCACCGGCAAGACCGTGGCCGACAACCTACCAACCGCCGCGGCGACCGACACTGCGGTCATTGCACCGCTGAGCCAGCCGTTCCAACCGCCCGGCGGACTCGCGGTCGTCCGCGGCAACCTCGCTCCCGACGGTGCGGTGATCAAGTGCAGCGCGGCCACTCCGTCACTGCTCGTCCATCAGGGGCCGGCCGTGGTCTTCGAGGACATGAAGGATCTGATCCGACGGTTCGACGATCCCGACCTCGACGTGACCGCGGACTCCGTGCTGGTGCTGCGATCTGCGGGTCCGCGCGGCGCTCCCGGCATGCCCGAGTGGGGCCAGCTGCCCATTCCCAGCAAGCTGCTCAAACAGGGCGTCACCGACATGGTCCGCATCTCCGACGCCCGGATGAGCGGCACCGCCTACGGCACCTGCGTGCTGCACGTCAGCCCCGAGTCGGCGGTCGGCGGCCCGCTCGCCCTGGTCCGCGACGGGGACGTCATCGCACTCGACGCCCACGCGGGGACACTCGACGTGCTCATCTCCGACGACGAGTTGTCAGCGCGCCGAGCGGCATTGGTGCTCACACCGCCCCGCCATACCCGCGGCTACGCGTCGATGTACGTCGAGCGAGTACTGCAAGCCCACCAGGGCTGCGACTTCGACTTCCTGGTCGGGCGTTCGATGAGTCCCGACGACGAACCGGACGCGATCTTCGAGGGCTGGATCGGCGGCTGGTGAAGCGCTGCCGGCTCAGCTCTCCGACACGGCCACCACGACCTTGTCGCCGTGACGCTCGGCAGCGGAGCCGAAGGCCTTGGCCGCCTCGGTCAGCGGGTGCCGTTCGGTGACCAGCTGGTCCAGGTCGATCGCCGTGGTCGCCAGCTCGATCGCGCGTGGATAGGTGTCGTTCATCCGGCGCACCATCGCGAACGTCAGTCCCTTGCGGCGCGCCGCCGCGGCGGGGAACGACGACGCGTCCTCCGACGGGATGCCGCCCAACGCAATCCGGCCGCCAGGCCGAACTCCCGCGACCGCCGTGGCGATCGCCGCGTCGGTGCCTGCCAGTTCGACGACGACGTCGACGCCCCGACCATCCGTGGCGTCGAGCACCGCCTGGGCCCCGTCACCGGCGCCCCACACGGCGTCGGCGCCGCAGCGCTCCGCGGTGGCGCGACGGTGCGCGAGCGGTTCGACGGCGAACACCCGGTTCGCCCCCGACTGCCGAGCCACCTGAACGGCGAGCACGCCGATCGGTCCCGCTCCGACCACCAGAACGTCGACACCCTCCCGTACGTGACCGACACTGATGGCATGGATCGCGACACCGAGCGGCTCGAGCAGGGCCCCGGCATCGTCGCTGAGATCGTCGGGCAGCGGGTACAGCAGGTGGTCGGGCCACACCAGCTGCTCCCGAAGACCGCCGTCCAGGGCACCGTGTCCGGCGAACTCCACCGTCGGACACAGGTTGTGGTAACCCGAGCGGCACATCTCGCACAGCAGGCAGGGAATGGCGGGGTCGACCGCGACCCGCCGGCCCGCGTACGGGCCGGTGAGGGCGACCGCCGCGAACTCGTGTCCCGGCACCACGGGGTGCTCTATCCGGTTCTCGCCGATCCCCCCGTCGGTGAACCAGTGGAGGTCCGATCCGCAGATTCCGACCGACGTGACGGCCAGCAGCGACCAGCCGGGGGCGGGTTCGTCGGGACCCGGCTCGGGCGCTACCCGCACGTCACCCACGGCGTGCAGGCGTGCGGCCAGCATCCGGCGCCCGCCGGTGTCAGAGGCCGACTGCGACATGGTGATACACGTCGTTCCACTTCAGCTCGTGCGCGAAGCCGCGCACGGTGGTGTCGGCGTCGATGAGGAGCAGCTCGGTGTTCGTCATCGCCGCGAGGTCCTCGATCGCGTCGGTTCCCACCGCGGTCGTCATCACCGTGTGATGCGGCGCACCGGCCATCAGCCATGCTTCGGCCGACGTCGACCAGGACGGCAGGGGCTCCCACACCGCGCACGCCACCGGCAGGTTCGGCAGTTCTGCGGGCGGCTCGATGATCCGAACCTCGTTGGCCACCAGCCGAAATCGCGACCCCATGTCGCAGATCCCGATGACGACCGCGTCTGCGGCGGCTGCGGTGAAGCGCAGTCGCACCGGGTCCTCCCGGTCGCCGATGGACAGCGGGTGCACCTCCACGGTGGGCGTGGCGCCCGCGATGCTCGGGCACACCTCCAGCATGTGTGCTCCGAGGATGCGTTCGCGCCCCGGTGTCAGGTCGTAGGTGTAGTCCTCCATGAACGACGTCCCACCGGGCAGACCCTCGCCCATCGCCTTGATCGTGCGCAGCATCAAGGCGGTCTTCCAATCGCCCTCACCGCCGAACCCGTAGCCGTCGGCCATCAACCTCTGCACCGCCAGACCCGGCAGCTGGCGCAGGCCGCCCAGGTCCTCGAAGTTGGTGGTGAACGCGTGGAAGCCGCCGTCCTGGAGGAACTTCCGCAACCCGACTTCGATCTGCGCGGCGTACCGCAGCGAGGAGTGCCGGATCCCGCCCGGCAGCAGCTCGGCGGCCACCTCGTAGGTGCCCATGTACTCCCGCACCAGCTTGTCGACGTCTACCGGTCGGACGCGTTCGACGACGTCGACCAGGTCGTTGACACCGTAGGCGTCGACGGACACGCCGAAGTGCGCCTCGGCCTCCACCTTGTCGCCCTCGGTCACTGCGACGCCGCGCATGTTGTCGCCGAAGCGTGCGACCTTCATCGTCGACAGCTCGGCGTGCCCGAGTGCGGCCCGCGTCCACGACCCGATGCGCTCGCGCGTGCGCGGGTCGTCGACGTGACCGGCGACCGTCTTGCGTGGGTGCGACAGCCGCGACTGGATGTAGCCGAACTCCCGGTCGCCGTGTGCGGCCTGGTTGAGGTTCATGAAGTCCATGTCGATGCTGCTCCATGGCAACTCGACGCCGAACTGCGTGTGCAGGTGCAGCAGCGGTTTGCGCAAGGCCTTCAGTCCGCGGATCCACATCTTCGCCGGGGAGAACGTGTGCATCCACGCGACGACGCCGATGCACTCGGCGGACGCGTTGGCTTCGCCAAGGACCCGGGCGATCTGGTCGGAATCGGTGACCACCGGGATCCAGCGCACCTCGACCGGGATCTCGGCGCTGCCGTCGAGGCGGTCGGCGATCCGGCGTGACTGATCGGCCACCTGCTCGAGGATGTCCTGCCCGTACATCGACTGGCTGCCCGTGAGGAACCACACCTGACTGGTCACGAGTCGAGACGCGATCATCGCTGGTCCTCCTGCACGGGGTCGGCATGCCGGCCGGTCTGGCCGTACACGTTCTGGTACCGCTCGAACAGCGCCGACACGTCCGCGGCACCGATCGGGGTTGCGTCCCCGAGTTGCCTGCTGATGTGCACGGTGCGCGCGACGTCCTCCACCATCACGGCGGCCTTGACCGCGTCCCGGGCAGTGCGCCCGATGGTGAACGGCCCGTGGTTGCGCATCAGCACCGCCGGAGATCGGCTCTCGCGCAAGGTCTCCACGATGCCGCGGCCGATCGAATCGTCGCCGATGAGCGCGAACGGTCCGACCGGGACGTCACCGCCGAACTCGTCGGCGATCATGGTGAGCACGCACGGTATCGGCTCGCCGCGCGCTGCCCACGCGGTCGCGTAGGTGGAGTGGGTGTGCACGACGCCACCCACTGCGGGCATGTGCCGGTAGACGTAGGCGTGCGCCGCCGTGTCCGACGACGGGGCAAGGGCACCGTCGACGAGGTTCCCGTAGAGGTCGCAGACGACCATGTCCTCGGCGGTCAGTGTGTCGTAGTCCGCACCCGACGGCTTGATCACCATCAGGTCGCGGCCGGGCACCCGGGCCGAGACGTTGCCCGCGGTCCAGATCACCAACTCGTAGTGGGTCAGATGCGCGTGCAGGTCGCACACCTGGCGGCGGAGTTCGGTTACGACGTGGTCGATTTCGGAGGTGATGGTCATGACGAGGCACCCACGGCTTCCCGGGTGTCGATCCGGCGTAACCGCCGCATCATGTCGTTGCCGCGGCCGAACCACTCGTAGGCGGCGACGTATTCGCGGTAGAGCCGGTCGTAGGCGGCCACGTTGTCCGGAATCGGTTTGTAGGCAGCGGGTATTCGTCTGCCCATGGCCGAGGCGGCCGTGCGGACGTCGGCATGGACACCCGCAGCGGCAGCGGCGTGGATCGCCGCACCCAGTGCCGGCGCCTGCGCCGACGGCACGATCGACAGGGGCAATCCGACGGCGTCGGCGTAGATCTGCATCAGCAGGCCGTTCTTCAAGAGCCCACCGGCGACCACCAGCTCGGTGACCGGCACGCCGCTGTCGACGAACGTCTCGACGATCATCCGGGTACCGAACGCGGTCGCCTCGAGCAGTGCCCGGTACATGTCGACGCAGGTGGTCTCGAGCGTCTGGCCGATCATGACGCCGGAGAGTTCGTGGTCGACGAGCACCGAACGGTTCCCGCTGTGCCAGTCCAACGCCACCAACCCGTGCTGCCCCACGCGTTGGCGGCCCGCGAGATCGGTGAGGTGTTCGTGGACGGTCAGCCCGCGGCGGCGCGCCTCGACCTGGTAGTCCTCTGGAACGCAGTTGTCGACGAACCAGCCGAAGATGTCGCCGACGCCCGACTGCCCGGCCTCGTAGCCCCAGCTGCCCTCGCTGATCCCGCCGTCGACCACGCCGCACATGCCCGGAACATTGCGCAGCACATCGGAGTTCATCACGTGACACGTCGACGTACCCATGATCGCGACGAGGTGTCCCGGCTGAAGCGCGTCGGCCGCGGCCACGGTGACGTGGGCGTCGACGTTGCCCACGGCGACGGGGATTCCCTCACGCAGCCCGGTCCATCCCGCGGCCTGCGCGGTGAGCGAGCCCGCGCGGTCACCGAGCTGGCCGATCTGATGCTCCAGCTTGTCGACCACGAAGTCGGCGAAGCCGGGACGCACCTCGGCGAGGAACTCCCGCGACGGGTAGTGGCCACCCTGACGGATGCCCTTGTAACCGGCAGTGCAGGCATTGCGGACGTACGCACCGCACAGCTGCCACACGATCCAGTCGGCACCCTCGACGAACGAGTCCATCGCCTCGTACAGCTGCGGGTCCTCGTCGAAGATCTCCAGCGCCTTGGCGAACTCCCACTCGCTCGAGATCAGGCCGCCGTATCGGGGCAGCCATGACTCGCCACGTTGCGCGGCAACGGCATTGATTCGGTCGGCCTGCGGTTGTGGCGAGTGGTGGCGCCACAGCTTGGCGTAGGCGTGCGGCCGGTCGCGGTACGCGGCCACGTCACACAGCGGCGTACCGTCGCCGAGCACCGGCACCATCGTGCAGGCAGTGAAGTCGGTTCCGATCCCGATCACGTCGGCCGGATCGATGCCGGACCTGGCCACTGCCTCCGGCACCGCGATCTGGAGCACCTCGACGTAGTCGCTGGGCACCTGTAGAGCCCATCGCGATGGAAGTCGCGTGGAACTGCCCGGCAGCGATTCGGAGACCACCCCGTGCGGATACGCGTGCTCGGCGCTTGCCATTTCGTGGCCGTCACTGACCCGGACGACCAGCGCTCGACCGGACAACGTTCCGAAATCTACTCCGACCGTGTACTTCTCGTCACTCAAGGGGTCTCCTAGTGCGTTGCGTGCTCTTGCGGATGATGAGTTCGGGCGGAAGGAGCGGCACGGAGGCCGGCGTCCCGTTCAGCGTCGTGGTCACGAGGTCGATCGCCCGTTGGCCGACGGCCTGAAAGTCCTGCCTGATCGTGGTGAGCGCGGGATTGAGGTAACCGGCTTCGGGAATGTCGTCGAATCCGACGACGCTGACGTCCTCCGGCACCCGCACGCCCGCCTCGGCGAAGGCGTGCAGCACGCCGATCGCCATCTGGTCGTTGGCCACGAAGACACCCGTCGCGTCACCCCGTCGCGCCAGCTCGCGGCCGATCTCGTACCCACGTGCCGGCGTCCAGTCGCCTTCCCAGTGCTCGTCGGGCACCGTCAGCCCGGCATCGCGCAGCGCCGCCTCGTACCCGGTCCGGCGACCCTTTGCCTCGGTCCAGGTCATCGGACCCGAGACGTGGACAATCGCGCGATGCCCGAGGTCGATCAGATGCCGGGTGGCTTGACGCGCTCCGTCGATCTGGTCGACGCCGACGCTGAGCCCGCGTCCCGAGAGATCGCCTTCGACCACGATCAGCGGCAGGCCTGCGTCGGCGGAGTGCACGACGGCCAGCGCCTCCTCCTGAGCGGCGATCATGACGATCGCCTCGACGGACTGACGAGCGAGATGATCGAGGGCACTGCGGAGTTCGGCGAGCGTGATCTCCGAGAGGGGCACCAGGCTGGAGAAGTACCCTGCCGCGTGTGCGGCTTCCTGGACGAAACGCTGGATGCTCGAAGGGCCGTACTGGGCGCTGTTGGTCCCGACGATGCCGATGATCCCCGAGCGTCTGGTCACCAATGCCCGCGCCGCGGTGTTGGGCCGGTACCCGAGTTCCTCGATGGCCTGCTCGACCCGCGCCTTGGTCGCCGGTCGGATGCTCGACGAGCCGTTGATCACGCGCGAGACGGTCTGGTGGCTGACGCCAGCGAGGCGGGCGACGTCGGCCATGACCGGCTTGGGCGTCATCGGGGGCATTGCGGGACTGTTCATCCGGGTTTCCTCATCACTAGGCGTTGAACCAGGACGAATACCAGCAACAGGACGCCGGTCATGATCCGGGTCCAGTACGAATCGAGGTTCTCGGCCGTGACGAATGTCTGGATGGTGCCGAGCACGAGCACGCCGATGACCGAGCCCAGGACGAACCCGACGCCGCCGGATAGCAGGACGCCACCGATGACCGCCGCCGCGATCGCGTCGAGTTCCAGTCCGATGCCATTGAGGCTGTACCCGGACAACTTCTGGACGGCGAGCAGCAGACCGGCCAGCGCTGCGCAGAGGCCGCTGATCGCATATACCGACACCCGTGCCCGTGCGGCGCCGAGCCCCATCAGTTGCGCCGACTGGCGATTGCCTCCGATGGCGTACACCGTCCGGCCGAACCGGGACTCGTGCAGCACGTACGCGGCGACCACCACCACCGTGATGGCGATGACCACGGTCCAGCGAATGAACTTGTCCTCGTACAGATACACGTAGTTCAGCCCGAACTCGCGCAACAGCGGGTCCTCGATCGGCAGCGTGTCGACGCTGATCACGTAGCAGAGTCCGCGGGCCAGGAACATGCCGGCGAGCGTGACGATGAACGGCTGGACGTCGAAGTACTCGATGACGAGCCCCATCATCAGCCCGAGCAGCGGCCCGACGATCAGCACCGCCCCCACCGCCAACGGCATCGGCCAGCCGGCCTGCAGCGTGGTGGCGACGATCACCGTGGACAGTGCCACCACCGATCCGACGCTCAAGTCGATGCCGCCGGTGAGGATGACGAACGTCATGCCGACGGCAAGGACGACGAGATACGCGTTGTCCACCAGCAGGTTCAAGAACACTTGGGTGGGGCTGGCGAAGTCGTAGCGAGCGATCAGGGCACCGAACATCGCGATGAACAGCGCCAGCGACACCAGCGGCGAGAGGTAGCGTCCCCGGGCACGTCGAACGAGGTGCCCGACGACGAGCCGGGGCTGGGTTTGCGTCCGTGCGCTCACCGTGCTCATTTCGTCGCCATCCCGGACACCGCCGACTCAGGCGCCAGGATGGGCTCCTGTGCAACGTCTTCCGTCGTCGAGACCGTCGCACCGCGGGATGGCCGGCGTCGAGAGAGCGCTGCCCGGAACTTCGGCGCCTGCAGCAGACAGACCGCGATGACGACGAGCGCCTTGAACACCAGCGTGGTCTCCGGGGTGATCCCGGCGGTGTAGACGGTGGTGGTGAGGGTTTGGATGATGAGGGCGCCGATGATCGTCCCGGTCAGGCTGAAGCGTCCGCCGAGTAGTGATGTGCCGCCGATGACGACGGCGAGGATGGCGTCCATCTCGATCCACAGCCCGGCGTTGTTGGCGTCGGCGGCGGAGATGTTCGACGCGATCATGAGGCCGGCGATACCGGCACAAAGCGCGCAGAACACGTAGACGGCGAACACGATCGAGCGGTGCCGCACCCCGGCGAGCCGACTCGCCTCGGGGTTGATGCCGACCGACTCGAGCAGCATGCCCAGAGCGGTACGCCGGGTCAGCAGACCGACGACCAGGAACACCGAGAGGCTCACCAGGATCGCAACCGGGAGGCCGAACGCGTAGCCCGCGCCGAGCACCTTGAACGGCGCGCTCGTCACCGTGACGATCTGTCCGTCGGTGATGAACAACGCGATCCCACGTCCGGCCGTCATCAGGACCAGCGTGGCGATGATCGGCTGGACGCCGAACACCGATACCAGCGCGCCATTCCACAGGCCGAGTGCGACGGCGACACCGAGGGCAATGGCGGCCGCGGTGATCACGGTGCCCGCGCTGGCCGGATCGGTCGCGGAGGCGATGTGGGCGCACGCCAGCGCTCCGCTGACCGCGACGACTGCACCCACCGACAGGTCGATGCCGCGCGACGCGATCACGAGGGTCATGCCGAGGGCGACCAGCATGGTGGGCGCACCGTTGCGCAGGATGTCGATGATGCTGCCGAACAAGTGACCGTCCTGAACGCGGATGGCCAGGAAGCTGGGTGTCACGACGACGTTGACGGCCAGCAACGCGAGTAGCGCCACCACGGGCCACAGCAGCGGCGAGGCGATCACCTTGTGCCTCATCGCACGTCACCGCCGGCGATCAGTGCCGTCAGTTCGCGCACCGTGCATTCATTGCCGACCGTTGCGATACGACGTCCTTCGCGCAGGACCACGATGCGGTCACTGATGCGCGCGACCTCGTCGAGTTCTGCCGATATGAAGACCACGCCCATTCCGTCGGCGGCGAGATCGGCGACGAGTTTCTGAATCTGGGCCTTCGCGCCCACGTCGATGCCGCGGGTGGGTTCGTCGAGGATGATCAGCTGCGGCTCGGTGATCAGCCACCGCGCCAGCAGCACCTTTTGTTGATTGCCGCCGCTGAGGTTTCGCACCAGTGCCCACGGGTTGCGCGGCCGAATGTCGAGCGCTTCCATGTAGTGCGCCACCAGGTCGTCCTTCGCCTTCTTCGACAGTGGACGCGCGAACCCACGACGCGCCTGCAGTGCCAGGACCAGGTTGTCGCGCACGGTGAGTTCGCCGACGATCCCCTCGCGCTTGCGATCCTCCGATGAGAACGCGAAGCCCTTGGCGATCGCGGCGCGCGGCGAGCGGACCGCTGCTGCCTTCCCATTGACCGAGATCTCGCCGCTGGTCGGACGATCAGCGCCGAAGAGCAGCCGCGCCAGCTCGGTTCGGCCGGAGCCGAGTAGTCCGGCCAGTCCGACCACCTCGCCACGACGAACGTCGACGTCCACGGGATGCAGACCTGGTGCTCGCCCAATCCCCCGCGCGCTCAGTACCGTCTCGTCGCCTGCGTCCTCGCTGGTGGCCACGGCTTCTTCGATCTCCTCGAGCAGTTCGAGGTCGTGACCGAGCATGGCCGCGATCAGGCTCACCCTGTCCAGTTCGGCGGTCGGGTACTCGCCCACCAGACGACCGTTGCGTAGCACCGTCATCCGGTCCGAGATCTCGTACACCTGATCGAGGAAGTGCGACACGAACAGGATCGCGGTACCGCCGTCGCGCAGGCGGCGCATGACCCGGAAGAGTTCGGCCACCTCGTCGGCATCGAGGCTGGAGGTGGGTTCGTCGAGGATCAACACCCGCGCCGACACTGCCGTCGCTCGCGCGATGGCGACCAGTTGCTGCAGCGCGATCGGATGGTCGCCGAGAGTGGACCTCGCGTCGATGGTGACGTCCAGTTCGGTTAGCAGTTCGCCGGCCCGTTCGTTCATCGCCCGGTAGTCGATGCGTCCGAATCGACGCGGCTCCCGACCGAGCAGGATGTTCTCCGCCACGGACAGATTGGTGCAGAGGTTGACCTCCTGGTAGACGGTGCTGATGCCGGCGGCTTGAGCCTGGCGCGGACCATTGAACCGCTGCTCGACACCATCGACGGCGATGCGTCCCGCGTCGATGTCGTAGACACCGGTGAGCGCTTTGATCAGCGTCGACTTCCCGGCGCCGTTCTCGCCCATCAACGCGTGGATCTCGCCAGGCAGCAGCCGGAAGTCGACACCGTCGAGCGCCTTGACGCCGGGGAAGCCGATGGTGACGTTGCGCATGTCGACCACGGGGGTGTCGGTTGGCGCGAGAACCGCTGCAGTCATGGGGATTTTCTCCTCCGGGCGCGCGTCAGTACTTGCGGTCGGGGAGGACGGCGGCGGCCTGCTGTTGGTCGAAGGCCTCGTCAGGGGTGACGACGCGCGGCGGTACCGGCTCACCGGCGACCACCTTCTTGGCGAGGTCCATGAGTTGCGGACCGAGCAGCGGGTTGCACTCGACGATGTAGTTGAACTTGCCGTCGGCCAAGGCCTGCATGCCGTCATGGGTGGCGTCCACGGCGACGATCTTGACGTCCTTGCCGGGAGTGAGCCCTGCTGCCTCGATGGCCTCCATGGCGCCCAGACCCATGTCGTCGTTCTGCGCGAACACCAGATCGATCTTCGGGTTCGCCTTCAGGAACGCCTCCATGACCTGCTTGCCGCCTGACCGGGTGAAATCACCGCTCTGCGAGGCGATCACCTTCAGGTTGGGATTCGCCGCGATGGCGTCGGCGAAACCGGTATTGCGCTCGATGGCGGGGTCGGCACCCGTCGTGCCCTCGAGCTGGACGATGCTCACCGGTCCCGGTGCGGTCGCGTACTGCTCGACCACCCACTTGCCGGCGCGGCGGCCCTCCTCCACGAAGTCCGCTCCGACGAAGGTCTTGAAGACATCCTTCTCCTGGGTGTCGACGGCCCGGTCGGTGAGGATCACCGGGATCCCGGCGTTCTTGGCCTCGAGCAACACGGCGTCCCACCCCGTGCGAACCACCGGGCTGAACGCGATCACGTCGACGCGCTGCTGCACGAACGAGCGGATCGCGCTGATCTGGTTCTCCTGCTCGCCGTTGGCGTCGGAGAACTTGAGGTCGACGTCGGCCGCCGTCGCCGCCTCCTGGATCGACTTCGTGTTGGCGGTTCGCCATCCACTTTCGGCGCCGACCTGAGAGAACCCCATGGTGATCGGTCCGCCCTCGGAACCGGCGCCGGGCGCTGCGCCCGGCGCGGGTCCGCTGCCGCAGGCGGCCAGCACGCCCGCCGTGGCGATGACGGTCATCGCGGTCATGACTCTGTTCACGTCGACTCCTCTTTTGGGTGCGTTCGCCCTGTTCAGGACGGTGATGTTGAGCGGAGAGCTGGTCGCGGTGCGGACTCGAGCGCTGTGACCGGGATTACACTGGCACGGATGTTAACGCTCACATTCGACCGATGTCAACGGTCTCGTGAACGTTCACATCGACACTCGGCGATCCTTGACAAAGCCGTGAGCCGCGTCACATGATCTTCGATGTTAGCGCTCACATCGCTGGTGGCCTGCCGCCCCGCGACGGAGATGGGCGGCACGGATCAACCGGAGGAATTCATGCGCAAGAGCTTTGTTCGTGTCGCGGGCGCGCTCGCCGTCGTCGCCGCGCTCACCAGCGCCGGCTGCGGTCGCTCCACGACCACGGAGGCGACCGGGGGCGGTGATGGCGAGCGCACGGGGACGGTCGGCATCTCGATGCCGACGAAGTCCTCCGAACGCTGGGTCGCCGACGGCAACAACATGGCCGAGCAGTTCACGGCGCTGGGCTATCAGACCGACCTGCAGTACGGCGACGACGTGGTGCAGAACCAGGTGTCGCAGATCGAGAACATGATCACCAAGGGCGTGAAGGCCTTGGTGATCGCGCCGATCGACGGCTCGTCGCTGACCGACATCCTCCAGCGCGCCGCCGACGCCAAGATCCCCGTCGTCAGCTACGACCGGCTCATTCGAGGTACCGCGAACGTCGACTACTACGCGACGTTCGACAACTTCAAGGTCGGCGTGCTGCAGGCGTCCTACATCACCGACAAGCTGGGACTCGCGTCGGGCAAGGGGCCCTTCAACATCGAGCTGTTCGCCGGATCGCCGGACGACAACAATGCGACGTTCTTCTTCAACGGCGCGATGAGCGTCCTGCAGCCCTTCATCGACAGCGGCAAGCTCGTCGTCAAGAGCGGCCAGACCACTTTCGACCAGGTGGCGACGCTGCGCTGGGACGGTGGCCTCGCGCAGTCGCGCATGGACAACCTGCTGAGCAAGGCCTACACCAGCGGCCGGGTGGACGCGGTCCTGTCGCCCTACGACGGCATGTCGCTGGGGATCATCTCCGCATTGAAGAGCGCCGGGTACGGCACCCCCGACAAGCCGCTGCCGATCGTCACCGGCCAGGACGCCGAACTCGCCTCGGTCAAGTCGATCATCGCAGGCGAGCAGACGCAGACGGTCTTCAAGGACACCCGTGAACTCGCCAAATCAGCTGTGCAGATGGCTGATTCGCTGCTGACGGGCGGCACTCCCGAGGTCAACGACACCACGACCTACGAGAACGGGGTGAAGGTCGTTCCGGCATTCCTGCTCGAACCCGTCAGCGTCGACGAGACCAACTACCAGAAGGTGCTCGTCGACTCCGGCTACTACACGGCCGCACAGGTAGCGTGAACGATGCCGCGGCCGCGCCGCTGCTCGAAATGCGCGGCATCACCAAGCGGTTCGGCAACGTCACCGCCCTGAGCGATGTCAACCTCACCGTGCGCACCGGCGAGGTGCACGCGATCTGCGGTGAGAATGGTGCCGGTAAGTCGACTCTGATGAAGGTGCTCAGCGGCATCTACCCGCACGGCAGCTATGAGGGCGACATCGTCTTCGACGGCGCCAGTGGCGAGTTCAAGGACATTCGGTCCAGCGAGCGGCGCGGCATCGTGATCATCCATCAGGAACTCGCGCTGGTACCCGTGTTGTCGATCGCCGAGAACGTCTTCCTCGGCAACGAACACGCGTCCGCCGGAGTGATCAGCTGGCACGAGACGATGACCCACGCACAGCGACTGCTCGAACGGGTCGGCCTCGCGGAGAGCCCGCACACCCGGATCGCCGACATCGGCGTCGGCAAGCAGCAGCTGGTCGAGATCGCCAAGGCGCTGTCGAAGAAGGTGAAGCTCCTGATCCTCGACGAGCCCACCGCGGCGCTGAACGACGAGGACAGCAGGCATCTGCTGGACCTCATCGTCGAACTGAAGACCCAAGGTTTGACCTGCATCATCATCTCGCACAAGCTCAACGAAGTGATGCGGGTCGCCGACACGATCACCATCCTGCGCGACGGACAGACCATCGAAACCCGGCCGGTCGAAACGGGTCTCACCGAGGAACACGTGATCCGGGGCATGGTGGGCCGCGACATGGTCGATCGCTTCCCGGAGCGGAGCCCGCACGCCATCGGCGACGTCACCTTCGCCGTGGAGGACTGGACGGTGTTCCATCCACTCGATCAGCAGCGCAAGGTGGTCGACGGCGTCTCCATCAACGTCCGGCGCGGAGAGGTCGTCGGCCTCGCCGGTCTGATGGGCGCGGGGCGCACCGAGTTGGCGATGAGTGTGTTCGGCCGCAGCTACGGGAAGAAGGGTGGCGGCACCGTCCTCAAGGACGGCAAAGAGATTCGTACGCGCACGGTGTCCGAGGCGATCGGTCACGGCATCGCCTACGCCACCGAGGACCGCAAGCACTACGGCCTCAACCTGATGGACGACATCGCCCGCAGCGTGACCTTGGCCTCGCTGTCCAAGGTGAGCAGGGCATCGATCATCAACGAGCACGAAGAAACCGTGGTCGCCGAGCGCTTCCGCAAGGACATGCGCATCAAGGCGCAATCGGTGAAGTCGATCACCGGCAACCTGTCGGGCGGCAATCAGCAGAAGGTGGTGCTGAGCAAGTGGATCTTCGCCGACCCGGACGTGCTGATCCTCGACGAGCCGACACGCGGCATCGACGTCGGCGCCAAGTACGAGATCTACACGATCATCAACGACCTTGCTGCGCAGGGTAAGTCGGTGATCGTCATCTCCTCCGAACTGCCGGAGCTGATCGGCCTGTGCGATCGGATCTACACCCTCAACGAGGGCAGGCTCACCGGTGAGGTACACCGCGCGGACGCTGCCCAGGAGACATTGATGCACTTCATGATGAAGGGACCGACCACATGACCACCAGTTCGACGGTGGACGCGGCGTCGAGCGCGCAGGCACCCCCACCACCGGACTCCCCGGCGTCGCGACTGAAGACCGCGCTGCGGGGCAACTTCAGGCAATACGGCATGGTCGTCGCGCTGGTGCTGATCGTGATCCTGTTCCAGGTGTGGACCAGCGGGATCCTGCTCAAACCGCTCAACGTCACCAACATCGTTCAGCAGAACGGTTACATCCTCATCTTGGCGATCGGGATGGTCATCGTGATCATCTCCGGTCACATCGACCTGTCGGTCGGGTCGATCGCGGGCTTCGTCGGCGCCATGTCGGCAGTCCTGATGATCCG
>JAQSXQ010000482.1 GCA_029256565.1 Mycobacterium sp. | reverse complement strand
CGCAGCAGCGCGAGCGCCTCGACGAGCTGCTCGTCCACTGGCGCACACTGAGTCAGTCGCCGCTCGCCGAGCGCGCGACGGTCGAAGCCGCACGCGTGGTCATCCGCAGTCTCGACGAGATCGCGTCAGAACTCGGATCCGCCGTCCTCACCGGCGCGGCGGATGTCGTGCCGGCGGGCGGTCCACTGCAGGGCGCCGCGGAAGGTGCTGAAGAGCAGGGCGATGAGAGCGAGTCCCCACTGAGCAAGGAGCACCTGCCGGACCAAAGGCCCGTTGTCGCCCACCGCGATGATCTCCAGTGACAGCAGGAAGAGCAGGATCTGAGCCACGACCGTCGCCAGCTGCCACCATCTGACGTTGGGTTTGCGGTTCGAGAACGAGACGAGCAGCACGATCTGCCACAGCAGCAATCCCACCGCGATCCCGAACACCGACCAGAAGATGATGTCGGCGGCGGCCGTGTAGGTCTCGTCGCTGCGGCCCTCCGCGACGGTGCGTACCGAGTCGGCGATCAGCGGCACCTGGTCCTCGCGGATCACGAAGAGATAGACGACCGCGATGCCACCCGCCAGCAGGCTCATCACCCAGAGGAACTGGCTCACCCGGACGGTGAACGGCGGCGGACGCTTGGTGAGGACCGGGGCCGCGTTGGGACTCGTCGTGGGCGGGCGCTCGGGTGCTTCACGCCGGGGCGGAGGAGTGCCGCGTCCGCGCTGAGGTGTCCCCTCCTGCGGCGCCGGCTGTGCCGGACGCACCTCCGACGCGGGGACCCTGGCCACCGGCACTCGGCCGATCGGCTGGGCACCCGGCGGGGGCGGTGGCACGGCATCGGGTGGCACGGGCGAAGTGCTTCGGCCAGATCCGCGCGCCGTCTGTGGGCGAGGCGCCGGCTGCTCCTGCCCACCGTCGAAGGTCGGAGGAGGCGGCTTACGTCGACCGCCCGCGCGCCCCGGCTGAGCCAGGGTGCGCGGGCGGTCGTCGTCGTTGCGTGCGGTCACGTCGTGTCCTAGAGCTGTTCTTCGGCCTCGGGTTCCACGTAGATCTCTTCGACCGAGACGGACGTGGCGTCATCCGACTCGTAGTTCCCCTCGTTCGAGACATCGACCGCGGTCGTCACGTCGGTCGTGGTGGTGTCGTTGAACGATTCGGTCACCTCGACGTCGGCCGCGACATCCGTCGACTCGTCGTTGAACGACTCTTCCGCGTCCACGTCGACGGTCGTCTCGGTGTTCGTGGATCCGTCGTTGAACGAGCCGTCGATGTTGGTCGTGGTCTCTTCGTTGCCGATCGCCACATCACCCACGGTCGTGTCGGTGTCGGAGTTGTCGACATCGGCGTCCTCGCCGGCGGCTGCGCCGTTGTCGCCACTGTTCACCACGGCTTCCTGGTCGAAGATCTGGTTGACGTCGCCGTCCGCCCAGATGTTCTGGTTGACCGACTGGTCGACGATCGTCGCCCGGTTGTCGATCGCGAAGCTGTTGGTGATGTTCCAGATCTCCCTCTCGACCGACGGCGGTCCGGGAGGGGCCGGCGGAACCGGGGGCTTGGGGTGCACGTCAGGGCGGTCGACGATGACGGGCGCGACAGCGCGCACGTCCTCGACACACGCGTCGCTCAGCCCGACGCGCGACAGTGTGCCCTGCGGATCCTCTTCGAACTCCTCCGCTGCCGCCGGGTCGTTCAGCAGGCTGAGAATGAACTCGATCAGTGCGTCGGCAATCGTTGCCAGCGGGGTTGTCATGACTTGGCTCCTGTCACTTCAAGACTCATGCCTGAGATTAGGTGGTTCTCACAATCGGCGAATCGGGGGTTTCCCCGAATCGGTGGGGGCTCCTTAGGGGGTTCGGGCCGGGTACCGTCATGACCCCTCCTCGGGTGCACTCGAGTGCGACAGCGCGACCCGCAGCTTGGCGATCAGATCCGAGCGGGAGGTGGCGCCCAGACGCCGCCGGATGCTGGCGATGTGGTGTTCCGCGGTGCGCGGCGAGATGAAGATCGTCTCGCCGATCTCGGCGTACGTCTTGCCCTGCACGACGAGGCGCGCGACATCCGTCTCGCGCTCGCTCAGGCCGGCGACCGAGACCGTTCGGATCGGGCCAGTGGTCTCCATATCGGCGTCCGTCGAGCGGACGTTCTCGGGCGGGTGGAGCTCCCGGGCACAGGCGAGCAGACGAGCCGAGACCTTGCGGTCCGACGCGCGTCCCGCTCCCTGGCCGGCCAGGCGTGCGGCATCCCACTGCAATCCGATCCCCGCAAGCGCCTGCGCCGCCGACTCGACCTCGTCGGCGTCCACCGAACCCGCGAGCACCGACGTCCACAGGCGCCCCGCCTTCGCCATCGTGGCGGCGACATGACTGGTCGGTGCGGCGTGGACGAGCGCGTGCGCGTGCGGACTCAGTGCGTCGGGGTGATCGCTGAGGATCCCCTCTTGGATGCCTGCCCATCGAAGGTGGGCGGACCAGAGCGCGGGTGACCCCAGTCGTTCGACGATGCCGAGCGCGTTCTCGAGCATCTGGTCGGTCGTCGTCGAGTCACCGACGCGGGCGCCGGCGCACACGAACTCCGCGAGCGGCAGCAGGGTGTAGAGGTCGACATCGGCGTCGAGCAGACGGCCCCGAGCGCTGTCCCACGCCTGCGAGAGGGCGGTCGCGTCCTCGTAGCGCCGCGCCAGGCCGATCCGGATCGCCTGCACCAGCAGATCGTCGCGCGGTGCGGCCTTGGGAGCCAGCGCCAGAGCGCACTCCAGTGCCTCGCGGGCTTGGGGACCCCGCGCCTGCTGCAGCGCGATCCACGAGCGCCACAGCAGCAGCCGCGACAGCATCCAGGGCGTGCCGGTGTGTCCTTCGACGGCGGCGTCGATGACCGAGCGGGCCGTCGAGAGGTCGCCGCTGCTGACGGCGACGATCGCGGCGATGACCGCCGGGTGCTCCGGCATCGGCGTGGAGCTCTGCGACGACGTGTAGAGGTGCGATGCGCGCACCAGATCGGCCAGTGCCGACTCGGCCCGGTCCGGGGTCAGCGTCGCCATCAGCCCACGTCGCAACAGTCTCATCGCGACGCCGAGGGTCGAGGGTGCCGCCTTCGAGGCGGTCTCGGGCTCTTCCGCTGCCGACGCCGCGTCGCCGATGCCGTAGCGGGCCACCATGGCGCGGACGGATGCCTCGGCACCGGTGGGTGCGAAGACGTCATAGAAGCCGCACCCGGTCTCGAGCATGCCGCGCATCGACCAGGTCGCCGCCGCGGTGTCGGCGACGCGCGCCGACATGGCGGGGGAA
>JAQSXQ010000481.1 GCA_029256565.1 Mycobacterium sp. | reverse complement strand
GCCGTCACCCCGACCCACCGCGACGTGTGGCTGGTCACCGTGGGCGCTGAACGCGTCGGCGCGGCCGACCAGGCGCCGCTGCCCTTCCCTGCCGCCCTGGCGGCAATGCACCGCAGCGTCGGTCTCGAACACCCCGACCACCGGTTCCGGCACCTGGATCTGTCCAGCGACCACGACGTCTCGGCGGATGCGCTGGCGACGGCACTGCTCGGCGACGGCGACGTCGTCGCCATCCGCGGCGGGGGCACCGCGCAGATGGCACACCAGCGGTCGACGCGCGACGCGCCCGCCGCGACACCGTCGTGGTCGGCGGACTCCGGAGTGCTCGACGAGGTGGTCATCACCGGCGGCGGCGGCGCCATCGGACTTCACTATGCGCGCGCGCTCGCGCAACGTGGCGCACGTCGAATCGTGCTGCTCAGCCGCGGCGGCGCCGACGCCGCGGTGCTGCGCCGTCTCACCCAGATCCACGGCACCGAGATCGTCGCGCCACCGTGCGACATCACCGACCGGGGCGGCCTGGCCGCCACGGCAGCCGAATTCGGCGGCGACGGCGCGTCACTGGTCATCCACGCCGCGGGCGCCGCCGTCATCGCACCGCACCGCGACCTGACGACGGCAGGCGTGCGCGACACGTTCGGCGCCAAGGTCGCCGGTCTCGGCCACCTCGTCGACGAATGGCCGCTGCGCGCCGACGCGCGAATCCTGCTGTGCTCCTCGGTCTCCGGGCTCTGGGGCGGCCGCGGGCATACCGCCTACTCCGCGGCCAACCGGCTGCTCGACGTCATGGCCGTCCAACTGCGCGCCCAGGGACGGCACTGCACCGCCGTGCGATGGGGCCTGTGGCAGGACACCGGCATCATCGACGCCGACGAGATCACCCGCGTCCAACGCTCGGGGCTGCTGGCGATGGCGCCGGACCGCGCCGTCGAGGAGAGCTTGCGCGATCACGCCGACGACCCGCTGGTGTTCTCGGCGGACCCGAACCGGCTGCGCGCGTTCCTCGGTCAGCCCGACACCCCCGCCGCCGAGGCGCCGACCCCAGGCAGCGCGGACGTCCCGGACGGACTCGATGCGACCGACACCATGCGCCTCGCCCTCGGTGCGGTGCTGAGCCTGCCCGATGCCGGCGGCATCGACCTCGACGCCTCACTGCTCGACCTCGGCGTCGACTCGCTCCTGGCGCTCGACCTGAGGAAGAAGCTCAAGAAGGCCACCGGGCGAACGGTCCCGCTGGCCACGATTCTCGGCGGCGCAACCGCGGCCGAGTTGATCGATCACCTGAACCGACCCGACGAGAAGGCGCTCATTCGTGACTGACATCGCAGACGGCACCCGCACCGCTAGCGACTCCAGGCTGGAGTTGATGCGCCGCAAGCTCGCCGAGCGCGGACTGGCCGGCGCGTCCGATGCATCGCAGGACACCACCGTCGACCCCACCGCGCTGTCGGACGGCCAGCGCCGGATGTGGTTCGTGCAGGCCGCCGACCCGAGCGGCGTACTGCTCAACATCAGCCTGTCCTACCGGTTGACGGGCGCACTCGACGCGCAGCGGCTGCACGACGCCCTCGACGCCGTGGCCCGGCGGCACCCGATCCTGCGGACGACCTACCGCGCCGACGAGAACGGCGACCCCCGCGCCACCGTGCACGACGACCTCACCCCCGGCTGGGCGGTGCACGACCTGTCCGACAAGTCCGAGCGGGCCCGCAAACTGAGGCTCGAGGTGCTCGCGCAGCGCGAGTTCGGCGCGCCCTTCGACCTGACCACCGATGCGCCACTGCGCATCACGCTGATCAGGACCGCCGCAGCCGAGCACGTCATGCTGCTCGTCGCACACCACATCGCGTGGGACGACGGGTCGTGGGGCGTGTTCTTCCCCGACCTCACCCGGGCCTACTCCGGCGAGACGCTGCCGCCGACACCGCGGCGGGTCGCGACACCGGACGACACGGCCGCCGAGGACCTCGACTACTGGCGAGCGGTGATGGCCGCCCCGCCCGAGCCGCTGGAACTCCCCGGCCCCAACGGATCTGCCGTCCCGACCAGCTTCCGGTCTCAGCGCAGCACCCTGCGGCTGTCCGCGGAGACGGTCGGCAAGGTCGCCGACTTCGCGCGCGACACCGGCGCCACGCCCTACATGGTGCTGTTGGCCGCATTCGGCGCGCTCGTCCACCGCTACACCCACGCCGACGACTTCCTCGTCGCGACGCCGGTCCTCAACCGCGACACCGACGAGACCATCGGCTACTACGGCAACACCGTGGCGATGCGGTTACGGCCGACCGGACGCGAGAGCTTCCGCGATCTCGTGGACGCGACGCGTGACACCGCGCTTGGCGCGTTCGCCCACCAGCGGGTGAACCTCGACCGCGTGGTGCGCGAACTGAACCCCGACCGGCGCCACGGCGCCGAGCGGATGACCAGGGTCAGCTTCGGCTTCCGCGAACCCGACGGCGGCGGGTTCAGCCCCGACGGCGTCCACAGCGAGCGCGCCGAACTGCGCGGGCACATCACGCAACTGCCCCTTGGCTTCATGATCGAGCTCGACGCCGACGGCGCGGTGGTCGAAGCCGAACACCTCACCGAGGTCCTCGACGCCGGGCTGGCCGCCCAGATGCTGCGCCACTTCGCGGTGCTGCTCGACGACGCGCTCGCCGCACCCTCGACGCCGCTGTCCCGGCTGCGACTGTTCTCCGCCGAGGACTCCGAGTGGATGCAGGCGGTCGCGACCGGGGAACGCTTCGAGACGCCCGCGACCACGCTGACCGATCTGGTCACCGCACAGGCTGCCCGCACACCCGACAACGTTGCGATCGTCTACGAGGGCAGGCACTACACCTACCGGGAACTCAACGAGGCCTCGAACCGGTTGGCGCACTGGCTGATCAGCCAGGGCATCGGTACCGAGGACCGGGTGGCGGTGCTGCTGGAGAAGTCACCGGAACTCGTGATCACGGCACTGGGCGTCGTCAAGGCCGGTGCGGTGTACTTGCCGGTCGACCCGACCTACCCCGAGGATCGGCTTAACTACATCCTCGCCGACTCCGACCCCAAGCTCATACTGCGCGAAGCCGTGACCGATCTGCAGGACTACCCGGCGGCCGACCCGACCGACGCGGACCGGGTGCGCCCGCTACTGCCCGACAACACCGCATATCTGATCTATACGTCCGGGTCGACCGGGCTGCCCAAGGGCGTCCCGGTTCCGCACCGTCCGATCGCCGAGTACTTCGTCTGGTTCGGCGAGGACTACGCGGTGTCGCAGGACGACCGC
>JAQSXQ010000480.1 GCA_029256565.1 Mycobacterium sp. | reverse complement strand
ACGTGCCCGTCGGCCGACATCTCGTTGGCGCAGACGCCGAACAGCGTGCCGAGCGAGCCGGTCAGCTTCAGGTAGTACGCGCAGTCGCGGCACACCCGTTTCGTCGATCGGGCCATCGCCGACTGCGGCCCGTAGTCGCCGTCGTACCACCGCTGCGCTGCCTCGGCCCGACCCAGCGGGCTGAGCAGCTGCTTGCGGCCGAGGCCGATCTCGCCTTCGAGTTCGTCCAGCTCGTCGTCACCGGTCGACTGGTATCCCGGCACGAGGCGCGGGTCGTCGGTTGGAGGCGCCAGCAGGTCACCGGGGCTCAGGTCGCCCGGCTGGACGCGTTCGTGCCAGGGCACCCATGCCGGCGCGAGCAGCGCCGTCGGCCCCGGGACGAGCACGACCTCGCTGACGGTCGCGTGGTCGGCACCCGGGTACGCGGCCACGACGACGGCCCACTGCCACCCCTGGTAGCCCGGCATCACGGCCAGGAAGCGGTGCGTCGCGGCGGTCGGATCCTCGAAGCTTGCGCCGAGGTATTCGCCGACCTGCTCCTCGCCGTCGACACCACCTTCGACGATCGCCGCGCGGGCCAGGTCGACGGCGCCCGTCAGCACCGCGGTCAGATCCGCGGGTCGCTCGGTCTCGTCGCGTCCAGGGTCCTGCTCGCCGCCGTCCGGCGAAGCGGACGCGGCGTCATGCTCGGCGGGTTCGGTGATGCTGTCCATCGCGGTCGATTCTGCCTGACATCAGCAGGGCAAAGCCACACCGGCTGCCCTACGGGCGCCCGTCACACCGATGGGGAACAATCGTGGCGTGAGCGGACCACGTCGCGACCCCGGCAGTTCCGGGGACCCACGTGGCCGTCAGTACCACCCGCCGCGGCCGCCTTCGGGTGGCGACGAGCGCGCCGGGACCGAGCACCCCGGCATGGCCAACTACCCCAGTGACGACCCGCCGTACGGGCGCCGACCGCGCGGCGAAGCGACGTCCAGCGCCAACCGGTGGCTGCCGCCGCTGGACGACGACGGGTCGCACCGTGGCCGCACCCACCCGTCTGACCCGCAGTACGGCACCGCTCCGCGCGAACGGATCACGGTCACCAGGGCGGCGGCCTACCGCAGCCGCGAGATGGGCTCGCGGATGTACGGCCTGTTCCATCGGGCGGCCACCGCGGACGGGGCGGACAAGTCCGGCCTGACCGCGCTGACCTATCCGGTGATGGCCAACTTCGCCGCCGACTCCGCGATGGCCGTCGCGTTGGCCAACACGCTGTTCTTCGCCGCGGCATCGGGTGAGAGCAAGAGCAAGGTCGCGCTGTATCTGCTCATCACGATCGCGCCGTTCGCCGTCATCGCTCCGCTGATCGGGCCCGCGCTCGACCGGCTGCAGCACGGCAGGCGGGTGGCGTTGGCACTGTCGTTCGGTCTGCGCACCGTGCTCGCCGTGGTGCTCATCGCGAACTACGACGGCGCGAACGGCAGCTTCCCGTCCTGGGTGCTGTACCCCTGTGCGCTCGGGGCGATGGTGCTGTCGAAGTCGTTCAGCGTGCTGCGCAGCGCCATGACTCCGCGCGTGCTGCCGCCGTCGATAGACCTGGTGCGGGTGAACTCACGCCTGACGGTGTTCGGGCTGCTCGGTGGCACGATCCTGGGCGGAGCCATCGCCGCAGGCGTCGAGTTCTCGCTCAACATGCTGCACCTGCCAGGCGCGCTGTACGTCATGGTGGCGGTGACGGTGGCCGGCGCGGTGGTGGCGATGCGCATCCCCAAGTGGGTCGAGGTCACCGAGGGCGAGGTGCCGACCACGCTGACCTATCACGGGCCGACGACCCAGACCCCGCGGCCGAAGGGGCTCAGGCGCAAGGCCGAACGGCAGCCGCTGGGCCGCAACATCATCACCTCGCTGTGGGGCAACTGCACGATCAAGGTGATGGTGGGGTTCCTGTTCCTCTACCCCGCGTTCGTGGCGAAGTCCCACGACGCCAGCGGGTGGGAGCAGCTGCGCATCCTCGGGCTGATCGGCGCTGCGGCGGCCATCGGCAACTTCACCGGCAACTTCGCGAGCGCACGCCTCAAACTCGGTCACCCGGCGCAACTGGTGGTGCGGGCGACCGTCGCGGTCACCCTGGCAGCGCTGGCCACCGCGGTCACGGGCAACCTGTTGGTGGCCGCCGTCGCCACGCTGATCACGTCGGGCGCCAGTGCCGTCGCCAAGGCGTCGCTGGACGCCTCGCTGCAGGACGACCTCCCCGAGGAATCCCGGGCGTCGGCGTTCGGGCGCTCCGAGTCCCTGCTGCAGCTGGGCTGGGTCGCAGGCGGCGCCACCGGCGTGCTGATCTACACCGATCTGTGGGTGGGCTTCACGGCCATCACCGCCGTGCTGATCCTCGGCCTCGCCCAGACGCTGGTGAGCTACAACGGCGACTCGCTGATTCCCGGCTTCGGCGGCAACCGGCCCGTCGTCGCGCACACCGAGGGCGGCACCCTCGACGCCTCCGCCGCGGCGCGAGGGTAGGAAGGACCTCGTGAAGGTCACGGCACGCAACGTCATCATCTCGCTCGTCCTCGTCACCGTGGTGTCGGTGGCGCTGACCGCCGTCCTGGTCTGGCGGACGAGCCGCGACGTCGAGCCGTCGCACCCCGAGATCAGCGCGTTCACCGCAGGCCAGCTGGTGCGGGTCGGGCCCTACCGGTTCTGCGACGTCTACGAGATCACCCGGTGCGACGTGTCCGGCGCGAGCGGCGAACTGCGGGTGACCACGCGCGACAAGATCCAGCTGTCCGTGCCACCGCGGATCGCCGAGGCGCCCTGGGTACTGCTGCGGTCCTTCGAGGATGGCGGGCCCGCGGCGGTCGAGGAGTTCCGGCCCGACACCGCGCTCGCCGCCACCATCCCTACGGTCGACGCTCGGCGCGGCAAGCTCACCGGGTTTGCCGTGATGCTGCCGACGCTGGTGCGCGACGAGGACGGCAACGAGTTCCCGTGGCCGCACGCCGAGTGGTCGGTCAGCACCGTCTGGTCGTGACGGACCGCGCCTAACCCGCGCCGTGTCCCTCGGGGACCCGCTCCCCCTCGCGGGTCTCACCGGGCGGCGTGCCGTCGCCAAAGGGCCTGCCACCCAGCTGTTCCCGGCCATGTGGGGTCAGCCAGTTCGCCAGGTCGGGCCCCTTCGGGACGACGCGGGTCGGATTGATGTCGGTGTGCACCATGTAGTAGTGCTGCTTGATCTGCACGAAGTCCGTGGTGTCGCCGAACCCCGGCGTCTGGAACAGGTCGCGGGCGTAGGCCCA
>JAQSXQ010000479.1 GCA_029256565.1 Mycobacterium sp. | reverse complement strand
GGCCACGATCACAGCCCACCGGCGCCTGACGACGCCACCGACCGACACCCGCTTCACGTGGTCGCCTTTCACCGGTTCTCGATGCACCTGCGTGGCGAGGACTCCAGTCGCAGCACTGCGGCGCGAGATCGACCAACGAGCGGAACGGTACGGTACGGGACCGGTGTCGGCAAGTCTTGACTTTCACCCCGTGAACTGCGCAAACCGCCGTTCCAGGAGCGGTTGACCGAGCGTCGGTCAGTCGATGGAGCGCGTCAGCGACGGCATGATCACGTCGTCGACGAGAGCGGTGACCGTCTCCGCGGTGGCTGGCCGATTGGCGAAGACCGCACGAAAGATCAGATACCCAGGGAGCACGTCCCACAGTTCGTCGCTGACTGCGGCGCGGTGGATCTCGCCGCGGTCGACTGCCCGCAACAGGATGGACTGGATCAGCGCCTTGCGCTGGTCGAGGAACTGGTGCTGCATCGCGTCGCGCAGAGCCGGGTTGTTCGACACCTCGACCAGCACGGCGCGGATGCTGCCTGCATGCCTGGAGCAGTGGTCCAGGATCGCTCCGCCGAGGTGGAGCAGGTCACCCCGCAGGGTGCCGGTGTCGGGCGGAACGACGCTCTGCCGAACGCCCTCGATGAAGGCGGCGAGCACCAGTTCGGCCTTCGAGGGCCACCGCCGGTACATCGTGGCCTTGCTCGCCTGGGCGGTGGTGGCCACCGCCTCCAGCGTCAGCCGCTCGTAACCGTTGTCCTGCAACAGCGCAAGCGTCACGGCGAGCAGCTCGGCCTCCCGCGGCGTCCACGGCGAGGGCTCTACCGGAGGAACGGACGCCGAAGCCACGTGGCCCACCATAGAGGCTGAGCAGGCGAGGCCGTCACCGCCCGGTCGACCCGAGCCCCGGCACGATGTCGTCGAGGTCGAACCCCACCGGCTGTTCGAGTTGCTCGAAGGTGCACGACCGCGGGTGGCGATCCGGCCGCCACCGGTTGAATTGCGGTAGATGCCGGAACCTTTGGCCCTCCATGTGGTCGTAGCGCACCTCCACCACGCGCTCGGGACGCAACGGAACGAACGACAGATCCTTGCCCGCGTTCCACCGCGAACCCGCATTGCGCGGCGTCGGACTCTCGATCGCGTGGCCGCCCCAGTTCCACGGGTGCTCGTCGAACGGCACTATCAGCGGCTGCAATTCGGCCAACAATGCGCGCCGGGTGGCCATCGGGAATGCGCCGATGACGCCCACGGACGCGAGGTCGCCGGCGTCGTCGTACAGCCCGAGCATCAGTGAACCGACCGCATCGGCACCCGACTTGTGCAGCCGGTAGCCCGCCACCACGCAGTCGGCGGTGCGAGCGTGCTTGATCTTGAACATGATTCGCTTGTCCGGCTGATACGTGATGGTCAGCGGCTTGGCGATGACGCCGTCGAGGCCCGCACCCTCGAACTCGTCGAACCAGCGGTGCGCCGTGGCCAGGTCCGTCGTCACCGGCGTCAGGTGGAACGACGGCCCCGAAGCCGCCAGCGCCTGCTCGAGCGCGGCGCGCCGCTCGCCGAACGGCCGAGCCGTGAGGTCCTCGTCGCCGATCGCCAGCAGGTCGAATGCGATGAACGCGGCCGGTGTCTTCTCGGCCAGCATGCGCACGCGTGACGACGCCGGATGCATGCGCAGTTGCAGCGCGTCGAAGTCGAGACCCTCGGCGCCCGCGACCACGATCTCACCGTCGACCACGCAGCGCGGGGGCAGTTCGGCGAGGGCCGCGGCGACGAGTTCGGGGAAGTAGCGCGTCAGCGGCCGTTCGTTGCGGCTGCCGAACTCCACCTCGTCACCGTCGCGGAAGCAGATCGACCGGAATCCGTCCCACTTCGGCTCGTAGGAGAGCGCGGGAGGGCCTGCGGGGATGTGCGGGACCGACTTCGCCAGCATCGGCGACACCGGGGGCATGACGGGAAGGTGCACCGGCCCATTGTCGCGCCCTCGTGATGAGTTTCCCCGCGATGGGTAGTCCACCTACCGCGAGCAGACACCAACTCGCACTCAGCGGGCGCAACCCGTGCGACTTGGCGTCTGCTCGCGGAAAGTGTTGACCCGTGGATCAGGATGGACACCGTGCCCTTCACCGCAGACCTGCCGGTCATGCCCCCCGTGGAACCCATGCTGGCCAAGGCCGCTGCGAAGGTGCCCGACGACCCCGGCGTCTGGTCGTACGAGCCGAAGTGGGACGGTTTCCGCGCGCTGGTGTTCCGCGACGGCGACGAGGTGATGCTGCAGTCGCGCAACGGCAAGGATCTCGGCCGCTACTTCCCGGAACTACTCGAGTCACTGCGCGACGAACTGACGCCCCGCTGCGTCCTCGACGGCGAGATCGTGGTGCCCCGCGAGATCGACGGCCGCACCCGGCTGGACTGGGAGTCGCTGAGTCAACGCGTCCACCCCGCCGCGAGCCGGGTGAAGCTGCTGTCACAGCAGACGCCCGCCCACTTCATCGGCTTCGACGCGCTGGCCACCGGCGACCGGTCACTGCTCGCCGAACCGTTCCGGGTGCGGCGGCAGGCGCTGTCGGAGTCGGTGCACGAGAAGACGTGGTGTCACGTCACCCGCACCACCGAGGAGGCCGAGCAGGGCACGCACTGGCTGACGACGTTCGAGGGCGCAGGCCTCGACGGCGTGATCGCCAAGCGACTCGACGGCCGCTACCTGCCCGGCAAGCGCGACATGGTGAAGGTCAAGCACGCCCGCGACGCGGACTGCGTGGCGATCGGCTACCGCATCCACAAGAGCGGCGAGGGCATCGGATCCCTCCTGCTCGGGCTCTACCGGCCCGACGGTGAACTCCAAATGGTCGGCGGCGCAGCGTCGTTCACCACGAAGGACCGACTGAAGATGCTGGCCGAACTGGAGCCGTTGCGTGAGGGCGACCAGGTCAACGACGGCGAGCCGTCGCGCTGGAACTCCGCGGCCGACAAGCGGTGGATACCGATTCGGCCCGAGAAGGTCTGCGAGGTGGCCTACGACCAGATGGAGGGTGCAGGCAGTGACGGGGAACGCTTCCGGCACGCCGTGAAGTTCGTCCGCTGGCGCCCCGACCGCGACCCGGCAAGCTGTACCTTCGACCAGTTGGACACACCGCTGAACTACGACCTGTTCGACGTGCTGGAAGGCCCTGGCGAGCGAAGCGACGGGAAGTTGGGCCCGGGCGAGCGAAGCGATGGGAAGAGGAAATAGCAATGCCAAGTCCTGCAACCGAATTGGACGTCGACGGCGTGATGGTGCGCCTGACCAATCCCGA
>JAQSXQ010000478.1 GCA_029256565.1 Mycobacterium sp. | reverse complement strand
ACCTCGGTGCTCGGGCTGATCCTGCTGCTTCCGCCCACCCGGGCGCTGGCACGTCCCGCGGTCGCGGCGCTGGCGGCACGGCAGCTGGGCCGCATGCCCCTGATCGTCACCTCGGCAGGCCCTGGCGGGTTCCGCACCATGCGCCGGGACTACGTCGACGGCGAGGTCATCGACGTCACCGACGTCCAGCAGCCGGGACTCCCCGGCACGGCCGGCCGACCGCCCGTCGACTGACTTGACGACGTTACTGGTCAACGGGCGGATACACAGCCCGGCGATGCCGGACGCCACCGCGATGGCGGTGACCGACGGCGCGGATGCCGCGGTGAGGTGGCTCGGTTCCGACGAGGTCGGCCGCGTCCAGTTCCCCGACGCCGAAGTCGTCGACCTCGATGGCGGCTTCGTCGCCCCGGCGTTCGTCGACAGCCACGTGCACCTGACCTCGACCGGACTCAACGTCGGTGGCCTCGACCTGCGCGGCGCCACCTCGCTCGAACACCTCGTCCGGCTCGTCGGCGACTACGCGCGCCGCAATCCCGACGGACCGATCTGGGGGCACGGCTGGGATGAGACCTCGTGGCCGCGACCGGTGCCACCGACGACGGCCGACCTCGACGGCGTGGTCGGTGACCGACCCGCGTACCTCGCGCGCGTCGACGTGCACTCGGCAGCCGCGTCGACCGCCCTGCGGCGCCTGGCGCCCGAGGCTCGGACCGCGGCGGGCTGGCACGGCGAGCGCCCACTGACCGCGGCCGCACACCACCTGATCCGGGCGCAGGCCCGGCAACTGCTGACGCCCGCGCAGCTGCGCGAGGCACGCATCGCGGCGCTGGACCTGGCGGCGCGGTCGGGGATCGTCGCCGTGCACGAGTGCGCGGGTCCGGAGATCGGCGGCCTCGACGACTGGCTCGCCGTGCGCGAGTTGGACCATGGCGTCGACGTCGTCGGCTACTGGGGCGAGGCGGTCGGCTCGGCCGATCGGGCCCGCGAACTGGTGGCCGCGACGGGGGCGGCGGGCCTGGCCGGCGACCTGTTCGTCGACGGCGCCCTCGGTTCGCACACGGCGTGGCTGCACGAGCCGTACGCCGACGCGGACACGTGCGGGAACGCCTACCTCGACGTCGACGCGGTCGAAGCCCACCTGGCCGCGTGCACCGAGGTCGGCGTGCCCGCCGGGTTCCACGTCATCGGGGACGCCGCGGTCGCAACGGTCGTGACGGCCCTCGACCGCGTCGTCGCCCGCTTCGGAGCCCCGGCGGTCGCGCGGTGCGGTCACCGCCTCGAGCACCTCGAGATGGTCTCGGCGGAGCAGGCGGCCCGGCTCGGCGCGTGCGGCGTCATCGCCAGCGTGCAGCCCAATTTCGACGCGCTGTGGGGCGGTGCGGACGGCATGTACGCCCAGCGCCTCGGCACCGAACGAGCACTCGGGCTCAATCCGCTCGCCCTGTTAGCATCCTCAGGCGTGCCCCTCGCCTTCGGTTCGGATTCGCCCGTGACCGGCGTCGATCCCTGGGCGACCGTGCGTGCGGCAATGCATCACCGCACACCGGGCAGTGCCGTGTCGGCCCGTGCGGCGTTCTCCGCCGCAACCCGCGGCGCATGGCGTGCGGCCGGGATCCGTGACGGCGTCACCGGCACGCTGGTGCCCGGCGCGCCTGCCTCCTACGCGGTGTGGGACCTGCCCGGCGGCGCCGACGACCTCGAGGTGGCGGCGCCCAGCGACACCGTGGCGCGCTGGTCGACAGAGCCGAACTCCCGCGTGCCCGCCCTGCCGAGCCTCGACCCGTCGCACGCGCTGCCGACGTGCCGTACGACCGTGCACCGGGGTGCGGTGCTCCATGGCTGACCCCGGCCGGGTGTGGGGTTGGGCCAACCCGCGCCTGGTGCGACTGAGCGTCTCGATCGCCGCGGGGCTGGCGATGTGCCTGGCCTTCCCGCCGTTCGGGTGGTGGTTCCTCGCGCCCATCGCGGTCGGCGCCCTCGGCTGGGTGCTGCTGCACCCGTCGACCCGGCCCGCTGGCGGCTTCGGTTACGGATTCCTGTTCGGGCTGGCCTTCTACCTACCGCTGCTGCCGTGGATCAGCGGACTGGTGGGGTCGGTCCCGTGGGTGGGGCTCTCGGCGCTGGAGGCGCTGTTCCCTGCCGTCTTCGGCCTGCTCGCGGTGGTCGTGCGCAAGCTGCCTGGCTGGCCGCTGTGGTTCGCCGGGGTGTGGATGGTCGCCGAATGGCTGAAGTCCGTCGTGCCGTTCGGCGGATTCCCATGGGGTGTCGTCGCGTTCAGCCAGACCGACAGCCCGCTGCTGCCCGCCGCCCGTCTCGGCGGCGCCCCGCTGGTGTCCTTCGTCACCGTCCTCGCCGGGTTCGGCCTGCTGGCGCTGGTGCTGGAGGGCGTGCGCTGGTGGAAGCACGGTGACCACTCGGTTCACCACGTCCTGCACGCGGTGGTCGTGCCCGGTGCGTGCATCGTGGCGGTGCTGCTGCTCGTCGCGCTCGCCGGGCCGTCGGTCCGCAAGTCGGCGCTCACCGTCGGCGACGAGGACACCGTCACCGTCGCCGCGATACAGGGCAACGTGCCGCGGCTCGGCCTGGAGTTCAATGCCCAGCGCCGTGCGGTGCTCGACAACCACGTCCGGGAGACGCTGCGCCTCGCCGACGACGTCCGGGCGGGCAAGGCGCCTGCGCCCGACGTGGTGATCTGGCCGGAGAACTCGTCGGACATCGACCCGCTGACCAATCGCGACGCGGCCGAGCAGATCGCCGTCGCCGCCGACGCCATCGGCGCGCCGATCCTGGTGGGCGCCGTGGTCAAGGCTCCCGGCTACAGCCCGGCCAACCCCGTCTCGCTGAACTCGGTGATCGTGTGGAACGGGGCGGGCCAGCAGGATCCGGCCGGTCCGGGGGAGCGCCACGACAAGAAGATCGTGCAGCCGTTCGGCGAGTACCTGCCGTGGCGCAGCTTCTTCGCGAAGCTGTCGTCGTACGCCGACCGCGCGGGCTACTTCCTACCGGGGACCGGAAGCGGCGTCGTGCATGCCGCCGGAATCCCGATCGGCGTCACCACGTGCTGGGAGGTGATCTTCGACCGCGCCGCCAGGGAATCGGTCCTCGAGGGCGCCCAGCTGCTGACCGTGCCCGCCAACAACGCGACGTTCGACGAGGCCATGAGTTCCCAGCAGCTCGCCTTCGCCCGGCTGCGCGCCGTGGAGCACGACCGGTACGTCGTCGTGGCAGGCACCACCGGGATCAGCGCCATGGTGGCGCCGGACGGCGCGGAGCTGGCGCG
>JAQSXQ010000477.1 GCA_029256565.1 Mycobacterium sp. | reverse complement strand
CACGACGATCACGGTCGCCGTCCCCGCGGTGGTGATCCTGGATGTGATGGACATGTGGTTCCCCCTCGGATCCCGCCGTGCGCCCCGTGCACCGGTGGGTCCGCCCGCGAGCCTACGGGTCCGTGGCACGGCGCGCCCGCGTACTGGCGTTCCGGTGCGGCGTGGGCAGTGCTCGTGAACACGACAGGCGCTTGAGAGAACAGGTCTTGTACATGTATGGTCGGAGCATGCCGGTCACCTCCAAGCGACGCCTCGTCGCCGACGCCCTCCGTGACGCGATCGCGACCGGCAGGTACCGTGCGGGCGAGCGCCTGCCGGGTGAGCACGACCTGGCCGAGCGCTTCGCGGTGAGCCGCGGTACCGTCCGAGCCGCCCTCGCCGACCTCGCCGATGACGAGTACATCGCCACCCGTGGCGGGATCGGGTCAGTCGTCACGTTTGACGGCGCTGCCCTCGACCCCCGCGGCGGCTGGGCGCGGTCGATCGCCGCGTCGGGCACCGAGGTGTGCACCCGGATCCTGCGGATCGCACGGTTCGACGACGCGGCCCTCCAGGCCGAGGTGGACGCCGCCGACGCGACGTTCGTCGCGGTCGACCGTCTGCGGATCGTCGTCGGCGGCAGTCCGGTGTCACTGGAGCGCAGCGTGGTGCCACACACCGGTCGCCTGGCTGCCGCGACCGCCGACGGACTCGTCGACGACTCCCTCACCGCCACGATCGCCGAGACCGGTCTGGTGCCGGCCAGTGCCGAGCAGTGGATCGACGTCGTCCCCCTCGACGTCGACGACGCAGCACTCCTCGACCGTGCCGCGGGCACGCCGTTCCTGCGCAGCCGCCGCGTCTCGCGCACCACCGAGGGTGCGTTCGTCGAACGCGTCGACAGCCTCCTCGACCCCGACCGCTTCCGGCTGCACATGCGGTTCGGCACAGCACGATGACCCAGCGACAGGACTCCGTGAACCAGCTCCGCCTCCGTTCCCACGCCCTCGCCAGCCTGACCGGGCTGGCGATCGGCGACGCCCTCGGCATGCCGACCCAGTCGATGTCGCGCGCGCAGATCCGCGCCGACCACGGGACGATCACCGGGTTCGCAGACGCCGGGCCGAACCAGCGCATCGCCGCCGGCATGCCGGCGGGCTCGATCACCGACGACACCGAGCAGGCCGTGATGGTCGCCGAGCTGCTGCTCGAGGGCGGCGGACGGCTGGACCCCACCCGCTTCGCCGAGGCGCTCATCGCCTGGGAGCGCAGGATGGAGGCGAAGGGCTCGCTCGACCTTCTCGGCCCGAGCACGAAGACCGCGGTGCAGCGGATCCTCGACGGTGTCCCCGCGTCCGAGGCCGGCTCCACCGGCACGACGAACGGCGCCGCCATGCGCATCGCGCCGGTCGGGGTCGCGGTGCCTTCGAGCGACCTCGTCCACCTGGTCGACGCCGTCCAGGACTCCAGCCGCGTCACGCACGACACCGGACTCGGCATCGCCGGAGCGAGCGCCGTCGCAGCGGCCGTGAGCGCCGGCATCGACGGTGCGACCCGGTCCGGCGCACTCGACGCCGCGGTCGCCGCGGCCACGATCGGCGCGAAGCGCGGCCACTGGGTCGCCGGCGCGGACATCGCAGCGAAGACGACGTGGGCGCGTGGGCACCTTCCGACCGTGCCCGAGTCCGAACGGATCGAAACCGTCGCGCGGCTCATCGGCACGAGCGTCGCCAGCCAGGAGTCCGTCGTCGCCGCGCTCGCCCTCGTCGCGCTCGACCTCGACCCGTGGGAGACGCTCTGCACGGCGGCGTCGGTCGGCGGCGACACCGACACGATCGCCGCGATGGCCGGTGCCGTGCTCGGTGCCGTGCACGGACCCGAGGCCTGGCCCGCCGACGCGGTCACCACCGTGACGACCGTCAACGGCCTGCGGCTCGACCACCTCGTCGACGGGCTGCTCCTGCTCCGCACGCGCAGCTGACCCACCTCCCCCTCCCCCGGCTGCGGCGTCTCCCGACGGACCGCCGCCCACCTTCGTGCACCACCCTTCCAACGACGTAAGAGGAACCGAACCATGTCCGAGAAGCCCACCACGCTCAGCAGCGGCACGCTGACGACGATCGAGCAGCGGGGCATCGAGCCCGTGCCCCACGACGAACGGACCGGAACTCCCGGCGCGCTGTTCTGGGTCTGGTTCGCTGCCAACATCTCCATCCTCGGCCTCCCGCTCGGTGCGACCCTGGTCGCGTTCCAGGGCCTGACGATCTGGCAGGCGCTGCTCGTCGCCGTGATCGGCGCCGCCGGGTCCTTCGCGGTCGTCGGCGTCATCTCGATCGCCGGTCGTCGCGGCGGAGCTCCTGGCCTGACGCTCAGCCGTGCGGTGTTCGGCGTCCGGGGCAACATCGGCCCGACGTTCGTGTCACTGCTGTCCCGGCTCGGCTGGGAGACGGTGAACACCACCACGGCGGCGTTCGTGCTGCTGTCGCTGTTCACGATCCTCTTCGGCACGGGCGGTGACGCGAAGGCGAACCCGGTGCTGACGATCGTCGCGATCCTGGTGTTCGTCGTCGCCACGGTGCTCGTCTCCGGCCTCGGGCACGCGTTCATCGTCGCCGTGCAGAAGTGGGCGACGTGGGTGTTCGGGGCGCTCAACGTGTTCGTCGCCGTCTTCCTGGTGCTGCGTGTCGACTGGGACGTCGTCGGGTCCCAGCCGGCGGGCCCCGTCGCCGCGATGGTCATCGGCATCGGCACAATCGCCGCCGGCACCGGCATCGGCTGGGCCACGGCCGGAGCCGACATCGCCCGCTACACCCGCACCTCGGTGAAGGCCGGCGCCCTGATCGCCTCGAGCGCCGCCGGTGCGGGCATCCCGCTCGTCGTCCTGGTCGGTCTCGGCGCGCTCGTCTCCGCGGGCGACCCGACGCTGGCGCAGGCGGGCGACCCGGTCGCCGCGATCCGCGACCTGCTGCCCAGCTGGATGGCGATCCCCTACCTCGTCGCGGCGTTCGGTGGCCTCCTGTTGTCGAACCACCTGTCCGTGTACTCGGCGAGTCTCACCACGCTGACGCTCGGCATCAAGGTCCCGCGGGTCTGGGCGGTCGCGGTCGACGTGGTCGTCACGACGCTCGGCGCGATGTACTTCATGCTCGTCGCCGACGGCTTCTACGCCCCGTTCATCACGTTCATCTCCGTCCTCGCCGTCCCGATCACCGCGTGGCTCGGCGTCTTCATGGCCGACATGGTGCGGCGGCGCTGGTACGACCCTGCCGCGCTCCTCGACCTGCGCGCTGGCGGCCGGTACTGGTACCGC
>JAQSXQ010000476.1 GCA_029256565.1 Mycobacterium sp. | reverse complement strand
GACTGGTTATCCACAGGCCGGCACGTGGGGTCTGGCCGACTGCATTGCAGATGCGCAGGATTCGGGCATGCGCTCGACTGCGTGCGACGCCATCACTCGCTTCGGTGGCATCGCGACCACGGCTCAACTGCTCACCGTGATGACGCGGCAGCAGCTCGACGTGCAGGTGCGAAACGGCGGCCTGGTGAAGGTGTGGAAGGGCGTCTACGCCGCTCGAACACCTGACCTCGTCGGCAGGTTGGACGCGCTGGATCTGTTCGTCGGCCGGCCGGTCGTCGCGTGCATGGGGACGGCGGCGGCGCTCTACGGGTTCGACTTCGAGAACACCACCAGCGTCCACGTCCTCGACCCCGGCGTTCGACTGCGGTCGAAGGTCGGCCTGACCGTGCACCAGCGCACGGGTGCTCCGCTGCGGCGGGTCGAAGGCAGGCTGGCGACGTCGCCCGCATGGACCGCTGTCGAGGTGGCCCGGCTGTTGCCGAGGCCTCGGGCACTCGCGGTTCTGGACGGGGCCTTGGCGTCCGGCCTATGCACCCACGACGACCTCGAGCGCGTCGTCTGGGAACAGGTGGGGCGACGCGGAATCGTGCGGGTACGTGACCTGCTGCCGTTCGTCGACGGGCGAGCGGAGTCGGCGATGGAGAGCGAAGCGCGCCTGGTCTTCATCGACTACGGCCTGCCGATGCCCGAACTGCAGTTCGAGATCCGCGGTCCTCGTGGTGAGCTGTGGCGCGTGGACTTCGCGTGGCCGGAGCAGCATGTCGTTGCCGAGTACGAGAGCGTCGCCTGGCACGCCGGCCGCGCCGAGATGCTCCGCGACAAGAGGCGTTCGGCAGGCATCCAGGAGATGGACTGGACCTACGTCCCGATCGTCGTCGACGACGTCCGAGTCGAGCCATGGCGGTTGGCCGACCGAGTCAGCCACCATCTCTCGCGTCCCGCACGGGCCAGCTGACCCCGCGAGCAGACGCCAACTCGCACTGGAATGGCCCCATATGTGCGAGTTGGTGTCTGCTCGCGCTGAGAAAGCTAGTTGTCGCGCCAGAGGTCGGCGATCGTGAGGCCCACGCGGTCGAACAGGCGCCGGGTCAGCGGCAGGCCGATGCCGATCACCGCGGAGGGATCACCGTCGACGCCCTCGACGAACCAGCCGCCGAGACCGTCGAGCGTGAAGCCGCCCGCGACCGCGACGGGTTCACCGCTGCGGACGTAGGCGGCCAGATCGTCAGCCGAGGGGTTGCCGAAGTGAACCGTCGTCACCGTGTGATCGGCGGCTTGACTCGCGATGGCGTTGTCGCGCAAGCGAATCACGCTGTGACCGGTGTAGAGCTGGCCCGACCGCCCGGCCATCGCTCGCCACCCTTCGATGGCCGCCGACTCCGTCGCGGGCTTGCCCCAGAGTTCGCCGTCGCGGAAGAGCATCGAATCGCAGCCGATCACCACGCAGTCCGCCGCGACCGACGGGTCCACGACCGCTGCGACGGCCTCTGCCTTCGCGACCGCCAGTGCGGTGGTGACCGCGGCGGGTGTCGAATCGGTTGGCAGCGCGGCCATCACCGCGTCCTCGTCCACGCCGGAGACGACCACCAGGGGATCGATGCCTGCGCTGCGCAACACCTTGAGCCGGCCTGAGGAGGCCGACCCCAGCACGACCCGCGTCATCGACGCAGGTGCAAGCGTTCCACCAGAGTGACCTTCTGCCAGCTGAAGATCGAGTAGCGCAGCCGGTCGACCGGATGGCCCCACAGGTCCCGCTCGTGGGCCTCGAGGTCGGCGGACGTCACGCCGTTCGACGCGCCGGCGAGCACGGCCACCAGTGCCGCGACCTCGTCGTCGGTGGGCTGACCCTTGAGCACCTGGATCACGGGTTCGGTTGCCGCCGAGGGTTGTTCGGGCGCACTGGCGTCGGTCACTGGAGCCTCGTCGGTCACGGAACTCTCCTCGGTCACTGAGTCTTCTCGGTCGCAGCGGCTCCGCTCACAGCGGAATGTTGCCGTGCTTCTTCGGCGGGATCTGGCTGATCTTGCGCTCCAGCAGCCGCAGCGACGTGGCGACGTAGCCGCGCGTGTGCGACGGCGGGATCACGGCGTCCACGTAGCCGCGCTCGGCGGCGATGTACGGGTTCACCAGTGTGTCCTCGTACTCCTGCTGCAGCTGCAGACGGAGCGCGTCGACGTCCTGGCCGTCGGCGGCGGCCTGCTTGAGCTGCTGGCGGTAGACGAAGCCGACCGCACCCGAGGCGCCCATGACGGCGATCTGTGCCGACGGCCAGGCGACGACGACGTCGGCGCCCATGTCCTTGGAGCCCATGACGCAGTACGCGCCGCCGTAGGCCTTGCGGGTGATGACGGTGACCTTCGCGACGGTGGCCTCGCCGTAGGCGTACAGCAGCTTCGCGCCGCGGCGGATGATGCCGTTGAACTCCTGGTCGGTGCCCGGCAGGAACCCGGGCACGTCGACGAGCAGGACGATCGGGATGTTGAAGCAGTCACACGTGCGGATGAACCGCGCGGCCTTCTCGGAGGCGTTGATGTCCAGGCAGCCCGCGAACTGCGTCGGCTGGTTGGCGACGATGCCCACCGGGCGGCCGTCGACGCGACCGAAGCCGACGATGATGTTCTGCGCGTAGCCCTCCTGCACCTCGAGGAACTCGTCGTCGTCGAGGATGCGCGAGATGACCTCGTGCATGTCGTACGGCTGGTTCGGCGAGTCGGGGATCAGCGTGTCGAGTTCGAGGTCTTCTTCGTTGAGGTTGTCCTCGATGGCGCCGGGATGCGGCGGGGCGGGGTAGCGCGGCGCGTCGGCGTAGTTGTTGCTGGGCAGGTACGACAGCAGGTCCCGGACGTAGTCGAAGGCATCCTGCTCGCCGGAGGCGACGTAGTGCGCCGTTCCCGACTTCGCCATGTGGGTGTGCGCGCCACCCAGCTCCTCCATCGTGACGTCCTCGCCGGTGACGGTCTTGATGACGTCGGGCCCGGTGATGAACATCTGGCTGGTCTGGTCGACCATGATGACGAAGTCGGTCAGCGCGGGGGAGTAGACGTGGCCACCGGCCGCGGCGCCCATGATCAGTGAGATCTGCGGCACGACGCCGGAGGCCAGGATGTTGTTGCGGAAGATCTGGCTGTACAGGCCGAGCGAGACCACGCCCTCCTGGATGCGTGCGCCTGCTCCGTCGTTGATGCCAATGAGCGGGCGGCCCGTCTTGATGGCCAGTTGCTGCACCTTGACGATCTTCTCGCCGTAGACCTCGCCGAGGCTGCCGCCGAACACGGTGGCGTCCTGGCTG
>JAQSXQ010000475.1 GCA_029256565.1 Mycobacterium sp. | reverse complement strand
CCCGCGACGTGCGAGCGCTCGGGTCGTGGTGGGCGACGGTGCTGGGCTGGCCTGCCGAGGACACCGACGACGGCGACGTCGTGCTCCGGTCCCCAGAGGGCGGTCCGAGCTGGCTGTTCCTCGAAGTGCCCGAGGACAAGACGGTCAAGAACCGCATCCACTTCGACCTCACGCCCGACGATCAGCAGGCGGAGGTTGACCGGGTCGTCGGACTCGGCGCCCGTCACGTCGACATCGGTCAGGGCGACGAGTCATGGGTCGTGCTGGCCGATCCCGAGGGCAACGAGTTCTGCATCCTCGCGCAGGATTAGAGGTAGGGCCGCGGCCGGGCAGTCCCGCGTGGCTCAGTTGGCGTGCAGCGCCTCGTTGAGCGTGATGCCGGTGCCGTCGCGCTTGACGACCTCGACCGCCCCGGACAGCGAGTTGCGCCGGAACAGCAGGTTGTTGGCGCCGGACAGCTCGATGGCCTTGACCGTCTCGCCGTCGGCGGTCGTCACCTTGGTGCCGCCGGTCACGTACAGGCCGGCCTCGACGACGCAGTCGTCGCCGAGCGAGATCCCGACGCCGGAGTTCGCGCCCAGCAGGCAGCGCTGGCCGACCTTGATGACTTCCTTGCCGCCGCCCGACAGCGTGCCCATGATGGATGCGCCACCACCGACGTCGGAGCCGTCGCCGACCAGCACGCCCGCCGAGATGCGGCCTTCGACCATCGACGTGCCCAGCGTGCCGGCGTTGAAGTTGACGAAGCCCTCGTGCATGACGGTCGTGCCCTCGGCCAGGTGTGCGCCGAGCCGGACGCGATCGGCGTCGGCGATGCGAACGCCCTTGGGCAGCACGTAATCCACCATGCGCGGGAACTTGTCGACGCCGTACACCGCGACGGTGCCGCGCTTGCGCAGCCGGGCGCGGGTCAGCTCGAACCCGTCGACCGAGCAGGGGCCCTGGCTGGTCCACACGACGTTGGCGAGGAAGCCGAAGATCCCGTCGAGGTTGAGACCGTGCGGCGCGACGAGCCGGTGGGAGAGCAGGTGCAGCCGGAGGTAGACGTCGTAGGCGTCGACCGGCTTGTCGTCGAGTGACGCGATGGCGGTGCGCACGAGCACGACGTCGACGTCACGGTCCTCGTCGCGACCGGCGAGCGCGGCGAGGTCTTCAGGCACCTCGGCCACGGACAGGCGCGCCGTGCCCGTCACCTCGTCGTCGGACAGTTCCGGGGCGGGGAACCACGTGTCGAGAACCGTTCCGTCGGCGGCGATGGTCGCCACGCCGACGCCTGATGCGCTAGTCACGCTGTCAGAGGTTACTGGAGAAGAATCCCCAGTCGCTTCGCTCCTGCCCGCCGGACTACCTTTGGGTCCCGTGGCCCTGGAACTCCGTGCCGATCCCATCGCACTGACCGCCGCGCTGGTGGACATCCCCAGCGAGTCGCGGCACGAGCAGCGCATCGCCGACGAGATCGAGGCCGCGCTGCGCGACCAGGCACCGGCCTACGAAGTGATCCGCAACGGCGACGCCGTGCTCGCCCGCACCAACCTCGGCCGGCCCTCGCGGGTGCTGCTGGCCGGGCACACCGACACCGTCCCCGCCGCCGACAACGTGCCGAGCCGGCTCGACGGCGACCTGCTGTACGGGTGCGGCACGTCGGACATGAAGTCCGGCGACGCCGTCTTCCTGCACCTCGCCGCGACCATCGCCGAGCCCGCCCACGACATCACGCTGGTCATGTACGACTGCGAGGAGATCGAGTCCTCGGCCAATGGGCTGGGCCGCATCGAGCGCGAACTGCCCGACTGGTTGCAGGCCGACGTGGCGATCCTCGGGGAGCCGTCTGGCGGCTTCATCGAGGCAGGCTGCCAGGGCACGATCCGCGTCGTCGTCCGCGCGTCGGGAACTCGGGCGCACTCGGCGCGTTCATGGTTGGGCGACAACGCGATTCACAAACTCGGTGACGTGCTGGCCAGGTTGTCGTCGTATGAGGCCCGCAACGTCGACATCGACGGCTGCACCTACCGCGAGGGACTGTCCGCCGTCCGCGTCGACGGTGGCATCGCGGGCAACGTCATCCCCGACGCAGCGTCGCTGACCGTCAACTTCCGCTTCGCTCCCGACCGCACCGTCGACGACGCGGTCGGCCACGTGCACGACGTGTTCGCCGGGCTCGACGTCGAACTCGAACTCACCGACTCCGCTGCGGGTGCGCTTCCTGGGCTGACCAAGCCGGCCGCCGCAGCCCTGGTGGCAGCCGCCGGCGGCCAGGTCCGGGCCAAGTATGGCTGGACGGACGTGGCGCGCTTCGCCGCACTCGGGATCCCAGCCGTCAACTACGGGCCCGGCGACCCGAACCTCGCGCACCGTTCCGACGAACACGTCGACACTGCGCAGATCACCGCGGCCACCGACATGCTGAGGAAATATTTGCTTGCGTGACATCGCTAACCTGTACGGGTAAGCGCCGTCGAGTCAGAGGTGGGCCGCAATCGTGCTGGGAGACGACATCTCCGGGTGATCCCGGAGTACGTCATGCGTCGTTGATCCCTGCCCTGCCGAAGGGCCGCACGAAAGACCCCCGACTTGTCTGCCATCGTCGTATCCAACCTGTCCTTCTCCTGGCCCGACGACACCGTGGTGTTCTCCGGCCTGTCGTTCACCGTTCCCGAGGGCCGTACCGGGCTCGTCGCCCCCAACGGCGCCGGCAAGAGCACGCTGTTGCGGCTCATCGCCGGCGACCACTTTCCGGTCGGCGGCACCATCACCGTCGATGGCACGCTCGGCTATCTGCCGCAGACTCTGCCGTTCGAGGGTCGTCTCACCGTCGCCGAGGTGCTCGGCGTGAAGGCCGCCATCGACGCCCTCGACGCGCTTGCCGCCGGTGACTCCTCGGAGGCGGTATTCAGCGCGATCGGCGACGACTGGGACGTCGAGGAGCGTTCACGCGCGCAGCTCGCCCGCCTCGGACTCGGGCACGTCGCCCTCGACCGCGAACTGTCGACGCTCAGTGGCGGCGAAGTAATCTCGGTGGGGCTGGCCGCCCGCCTGTTGGCGCGTCCCGACGTGCTGCTGCTCGACGAGCCGACCAACAACCTCGATCACGTGGCGCGGCAGCGACTGTACGACGCGCTCGACGCGTTCGGTGGCACGCTGCTCATCGTGAGCCACGACCGCGTACTGCTCGACCGGATGGACCGCATCGCCGAACTCCGCGATGACGAAATCCATTACTACGGCGGCAACTTCACCGCCTACGCCGAGGCGATCGAAGCAGCCCAATACTCGGCCGAGGCGGACGTGC
>JAQSXQ010000474.1 GCA_029256565.1 Mycobacterium sp. | reverse complement strand
ACGAGGGCCTTGCAACCTGCGAAGACGATGTGAGGATGCCGAACGTCGGGCCGTGCGAGTTTCACTGTTGGAATGATAGGTGGCATGCACGCCATCGAAGTCGCCGAAACGGGCGGACCCGAAGTCCTCAACTACGTCGAGAAGTCTCAGCCCACACCCGGGCCGGGCCAGGTTCTGATCAAGGCCGACGCCATCGGCGTCAACTTCATCGACACCTACTTCCGCTCCGGTCAGTACCCGCGCGAACTGCCCTTCGTCGTGGGCACCGAGGTGTGCGGCACGGTCGCCGAGGTCGGCGAGGACGTCGCCGCTCTGGCCGTCGGCGACCGCGTCGTCACCGCACAGGCCGTCGGCGCCTACGCCGAGTACTGCCTGGCGCCTGCCGACTTCGTCGCCTACGTGCCCGACGCGGTGTCCGCCGAGGTCGCCGCCTCCGCACTGCTCAAGGGCATGACGGCGCACTACCTCATCAAGTCGGTCTACCCGGTGCAGCAGGGCGACGCCGTGCTGGTGCACGCCGGCGCGGGCGGCGTGGGGCTGATCCTGACCCAGTGGGCCACCAGCATGGCCGTGAAGGTCATCACCACCGTCTCGACGCCCGCCAAGGCCGAACTCTCCCGGCGTGCGGGTGCGGTGGAGGTACTGGACTACCCCGGCGACGACCCCAAGGAGTTCGGCGCGAAGGTGCGCGACCTGACCGGCGGTGTCGGCGTCGCCGCGGTGTACGACGGCGTGGGCGCCTCGACGTTCGAGGCCAGCCTCGCCAGCCTGGCGATCCGCGGCACCCTCGCGCTGTTCGGTGCGGCGAGCGGCCCGGTGCCCCCGTTCGACCCGCAGCGGCTCAACGCCGCCGGCTCGCTGTTCCTGACCCGGCCGACCCTCGCGCACTACACCTACACCGCCGACGAATTCTCCTGGCGGGCGGGCGAACTGCTGGACGCGATCGCGACGGGCACGCTCGACGTGACGGTCAGCGAGCGGTACCCGCTGGCGGAGGCCTCCCGGGCCCACGCCGACCTGCAGGGCCGCAAGACGGTCGGCTCGGTGGTCCTGGTGCCCTGACGTCGGGACCCCCTCGTGCCACGCTTGTCGGCGTGGCCAGGGACCTGAACGTGACGCGGACGCTCGTCGTGTCCGGGTCCGAACTCCACGAACGGTTCTCCCGATCGTCGGGTCCCGGCGGCCAGGGCGTGAACACGGCCGACAGTCGCGTCGAGCTGTCGTTCGACGTGGCGCACTCGCCGTCGATCCCGGAGACGCTGCGCTACCGGATGCTGTGCCGGCTGCGCGGGCGGCTCGTCGACGGCGTGCTGACGGTCACCGCGAGCGAGCACCGCGCGCAACTGCAGAACCGCGAGGCCGCTCGCGAACGGATGGCGAAGCTGTTGCGAGACGCGGCGGCCGCACCTCCGCCGACGCGCCGCCCCACCAGGCCCACCAGGGGTTCCAAGGAGCGCCGGATCGCGGAGAAGAAGCGACGGGGCCAGACCAAGCAGGGTCGCCGCGCGGGCTGGGACGCGAGCTAGCCGACCGTCAGAGGTGCAGCAGCGTCGGCAGTGCAAGGGCCGAGTCGACGGCCAACGCGCAGAACACCACCGCGAGGTAGTTGTTCGACTGCAGGAACAGGCGCAGTGGCTTGACCGCCTCGCCGCGCTTGACGCCGCTGTAGAGCTGGTGGGCCATGACGAGGAACCAGGCCCCGGCGAGCAGCGCCACGACCGCGTACAGCCAGCCGGTGGCCAGCACGAGCGCCAGCGTCGCGAACACCGTCAGCCACGTGTAGATGAGGATCTGCCGGGTGACCTCGCGCTCGGTGGCGACCGCGGGCAGCATCGGCACGCCTGCGGCGCGGTAGTCGTCCTTGTAGCGCATCGCCAGCGCCCAGGTGTGCGGTGGCGTCCAGAAGAAGATGATCGCGAACATGACCAGCGCGGGCCACTCGATGGTGCCGGTCACCGCGGACCAGCCGATCATCACCGGCATGCAGCCTGCGGCCCCGCCCCACACCACGTTCTGCGAGGTGCGGCGCTTGAGCAGCAGGGTGTAGACGAACACGTAGAACGCGATCGTCACGACGGCCAGCACGCCCGAGAGCAGGTTGGTGGTCGCCCACAGCCAGAAGAACGAGCCCACGGACAGGACGAGGCCGAAGATCAGCGCATTGCGGGTCGGGACGGTGGCGCGGGCCAGCGGGCGGAGCGCGGTGCGCTTCATCACCTTGTCGATGTCGGCGTCGGCCACGCAGTTGAGCGTGTTGGCGCCCGCCGCGGCCAGCATGCCGCCGACGAGGGTGTTGAGGATCAGCAGCGGGTCGACGGTGCCGCGGTGCGCCAACAACATGGCGGGGATCGCAGTGACAAGCAACAGTTCGATGACCCGGGGCTTGGTCAGCCCGACATAGGCCATGAACGTGGTGCGAATCCGGCTCGGCGCCCCGCGCTCGCGAATGCTCACGCAGTTGACTCCTCGGTTTCTTCGCGGCAGCGCGCAGCTTCTACTACAGACGATGGTAGACCGCTTCGCGGCCACGGCCGAACCGCAGGGTCGGTTCACCACCCCGACTCGGCCCGGTGACCAACAGTTCTCCCCCGCCGTCTGCGACGGGAGACCCACGAGCACTAGGGTGGACTCGTCTGGCTTTCCTACCTGAGGAGTGAGTTCGTGACCACCGTGGAAGAGATTTCCGCACTCACCCAACCCCACCATCCCGACGACTGGACGGACCTCGACTCCGCCGCCGTCGACACCGTCCGCGTCCTGGCCGCCGACGCCGTTCAGAAGGTCGGCAACGGCCATCCCGGCACGGCCATGAGTCTCGCGCCGCTGGCCTACACGCTGTTCCAGCGGCAGATGCGCCACGACCCGAGCGACGTGCACTGGTTGGGTCGCGACCGATTCATCCTGTCCTGCGGGCACAGCAGCCTGACGCTGTACCTGCAGCTCTTCCTCGGCGGGTTCGGCCTGGAACTCGAGGACATCGAGTCGCTGCGCACGTTCAAGTCCAAGACGCCAGGTCACCCGGAGTTCCGGCACACCAAGGGCGTCGAGATCACGACCGGTCCGCTGGGCCAGGGCCTCGCCTCGTCGGTGGGCATGGCGATGGCGGCACGGTTCGAGCGCGGGTTGTTCGACCCCGACGCCGCACCGGGCACCAGCCCGTTCGACCACTTCATCTACGTCATCTGCTCCGATGGCGACATCGAAGAGGGCGTGACGAGCGAGGCGTCGTCGCTCGCAGCGACACAGCAGCTCGGCAATCTGATCGTCTTCTACGACAAGAATCAGATCTC
>JAQSXQ010000473.1 GCA_029256565.1 Mycobacterium sp. | reverse complement strand
CGCTCCGGCGGGCAACAGCTGGCCCAGTTCGGCGGCCAGCCGCTCGACGCCCTCGTCGAACTCCAGGTACAGCGGCGGGTGCACGTGAGACTCGGGCACTTCGGACTCCGACGCCGAACCCTCGCGCAGCGGCATGAACAGGTGTGGATGCGGATCGTCGGCGAGCACGATCGCCACGGGCCGCTCGACGTGGGACAGCCCCGCGTCGAGCAGGGGCCAGCTGGTGCCCGTCGCGTAGACGACGTTGCCGTTGCCGAGCAGGACCAGCGCGTCGACGCCCTTGTCCCTCATCGCATCCCGTAGCCGCGCACCGCACTCGCGGTACATCCGGGCCGCATCGGGCAGGTCGGGGATGTCGGCCAGTGTGGTCACCGGGGCCGATGCAGGAGCGGTCACCGTCACGAGATGCCCAGGAAGGTCTTGACGTTGCCTCCGACGATCTTGACCGCGGCTTCCGGGCCGACGGCCTCGACGACGGTCGCGAGCGACTTCTCCGAGTAGCCGAACGTGCTCTCGTTGTGCGGGTAGTCGCTGGACCACATCACGTTGTCAACGCCGATCTTGTCGATGAGTTCGAGGCCGAGCGGGTCGACCATGAACGAGGCGCTCATGTGTTCGCGCCAGTAGTGGTCGACACCGTGGGACAGTTCGTGATTGAACATGTGCCGGTAGGAGGCCAGCATGTGTTCGGCATCCTGCAGCGCGGTGGGGACCCAGGCGATGCCGCCTTCGAACCATCCGATCTTGAGCGTCGGGTGCCGGTCGAGGATGCCGGAGAACACGTACTTGGCGAACTGCTCGCGGAACGAGTCGACGTTGACCATCATGCCCACGACGACGCTGTTGTTCTCGCACGGCGTCTTGGGCGGCGTCTCGCCGATGTGGTGGGTGACCGGCAGACCGGCGTCGGCGATCTCGTCCCACACCGCGTCCATGGCAGCGCCGCCGTAGTCGTAGATGTTTCCGTCGTCGTCCTTGCCCGGGTTCAGCGGCAGCAGGAACGTCTTGAGCCCCAACGACTTGAGTTCGGTGAGGGTGCTGCGGGTGCCCTTGGGATCCCACCAGTTGATCAGGCCGACCCCGTAGAAGTGGCCGTTGCTGCGTTCCTGCAATTCGGCCATGTACTCGTTGTAGATGCGGAACACGCGTTCGCGCAGCGCCTTGTCCGGGTAGTGGAACAGCGCCAGCACGGCGTTCGGGAACGCGAGTTCCTTGTCGATGCCGTCTTCCTTGAGTTCCCGGATGCGCGCGGCGATGTCGTTCGACGAGGCACCGGCCAGATCGTCGTACTGCATCAGGACGCGGCCGAAGTCGCCGCCGGTCCATGCCTTGCCCTTCATCCCGACCATGTAGGCGCCGTCTTCGTACCAGATGCGCGGCGCCGCGCCCTTGAGGTCGTCGGGGAAGCGCTCGTAGAAGATGTCGTCGGCGACCGAGATGTGGTTGTCGGCCGAGAAGATCTCGGTCCCCGCGGGCAGGCCCGCGATGCTTCCGGTGGCGTGACCGTGCCGGTTCTTCGGCGCTCCCCAGCCCTCCGGCGGGTAGAGAGACGGATTTGGTGGTGTGGCAGTTGGGGTTGACATCGTCGGCACTCCAATCGGGGCTGTTGCTCGGGAACGTGGTGCGGGTTCGGGTCTGGCAGGGCTACCAGGTCACCGGGAGTTCGTAGACGCCGTAGGCGAGTCGGTCGTGCTTGAAGGGCACCTCGTCGAAGGGAATGGCAAGGCGCATGGTCGGGATGCGGCGCAGCAGCGTGTGGAACACGATCTGCAGCTCCGCACGGGCGAGCTGCTGACCCACGCATTGATGCCTGCCATAGCCGAAGCCGAGTTGCTGTCCGGCGTCGCGGGTGAGGTCCAGTTCGTCGGGGCGTGGGTAGGCGGCGGCATCCCAGTTCGCAGGCGCCAGGTCGATGATGATCCCCTCGCCGGCGCGAATGGTCTCGCCGCCGATCTCGATGTCCTCGATCGCCACCCTGCGCTGCCCGTTCTGGATGATGGACAGATAGCGCATCAGTTCCTCGGCGGCGTTGGCGATGAACTTGGGATCGTCCGAATCGCGCAGCAGCGCGGCCTGTTCCGGGTTCTCCAGCAGTGCGAGGACCCCGATGCCGATCATGTTCGCGGTGGTCTCGTGACCGGCGATCAGCAGGCCGGTGCCGAGTTGGGCGGCCTCCTTGACGCTGATCTCACCGGCGTTGACCCGCTCGGCGAGGTCGGACACCGCGTCCTCCGACGGATTCGCCATCTTCTTCTCGACGAGGTCGATGAGGTACTTGTGGAGGCTCATGGCCCCCTTCTGCCCCTCCTCCGCGGAGGCGTAGCGGGCCAGTCCGACGTTGGCGTGGTGCTGGAAGAACTCGTGGTCTTCGTAGGGCACGCCGAGCATCTCGCTGATCACCACGGTCGGCACGGGCAGTGCGACCTTCGCGACGACGTCCGCTGGCTGCGGGCCGGCGAGGATCTCGTCGATGCACTCGTCGGTGATCTTCTGGATGGCCGGGCGCAGACCCTCGACGCGCTTGAACGTGAAGGGCTTGCTCAGCATCCGGCGGAAGCGGGTGTGCTCCTCGGCGTCGGACGTGAACACCGAACGCGGCCGCTTGTTCACCGTCGACAGCATGTGTTCGTTCCAGTGCGGGAAACCCGTCCTACGGTCGTCGACGCTGACCCTGGGGTCGGAGAACAGGGTGCGCGCGACCTCGTGCCCGGTGATCAGCCACGGTGTGCTGCCGTCCCAGATGCGGACCCGGGACAGCGGTGCGGTGTGGCCCATGTCGAGCATCTGCCGCGGCGGCGCGAAGGGGCACTGCGGTTCCCGTTCCATCGGGTATTCGGGAACGTCGTTGGTCACCGTGTCGTCGGCGAGCGTGTCGGTCATCTCTACTCCTCGATGTGGATGGCCAGGGCTGGGCACGCCGCAGCCGCCTTGCGGGTTTCCTCGGCGTGGTCGGGTCCGGGATCTGCCACGAGCAGTTCGACGACGCCGTCGTCGTCGCGCTGGTCGAAGATCTCCGGGGCGTTCATCACGCACATGCCGGACGAGACGCACCGGTCCTGGTCGACGGTCACGTTCACGACGTGACCCCGTCCGGCGTCACCGGCGCGACCCACATCCCGACGATCGCGTCGATGAGACCCGAGCCGGCTGCCTGCCACGAGGAGCGGGCCACGGTGGCGCCCTTGGCCAGCGCGCGCTCGCGGTCGGCGCAGCTGTGCATCAACAGGTTTCGCGCCATGATGTTGCGTTCGAAGCGGATCTCGAGCGGCAGTTCGGGCAGGCACCGGTTG
>JAQSXQ010000472.1 GCA_029256565.1 Mycobacterium sp. | reverse complement strand
ACGACGTTGTAGCCGAACCGGTTCGCGTAGGCCTCGATGACCCGGCCGACGACCGAGAGCGCGCGCCCCGGCTTGACGGCCTTGATCGCGCGCATCGTGGCCTCGTGCGTGCGCTCGACGAGCAGCCGGTGCTCCTCGGACACGTCGCCGGCCAGGAACGTGGCGTTGGTGTCGCCGTGCACCCCGTCGATGTACGCGGTGACGTCGATGTTGACGATGTCACCGTCGGAGATCACCGTCGAGTCCGGGATGCCGTGGCAGATGACCTCGTTGAGCGACGTGCAGCAGGACTTCGGAAAACCCTTGTAGCCCAGCGTCGACGGGTAGGCACCGTGGTCGACCATGTACTCGTGCGCGATGCGGTCCAGCGCGTCGGTGGTGACGCCGGGCGCGACGGCCTTGCCCGCCTCGGCAAGCGCGTTCGCCGCGATGCGTCCGGCGACGCGCATCTTCTCGATCACCTCGGGGGTCTGCACCCATGGTTCGTCGCCCTCGCGCACGGTCGGCTTCCATGCGTACTCCGGCCGCGGGATCGCGGCGGGGACGGGCAGTGTCGGCGAGAGGTCACCGGGGCTCAGAGCAGTGCGTACAGCCATCGGACAAGCCTAATTGGTCGGCGCGGGGACCGGCGGGCACCAGCGGTAATGGTGTTACCGTACGGCGGTGATCGAAGAGGGACACATCCTGCGCCGGCTCGGCATGCGCGACGTCGAGGAATGCCTCGACCAGGGCAGCGAGCGGTTGGTGATCGAGATGGACAACCGCCCCGATCTGGTCAACATCCGCGGCGCCCTGCAGGGCGGGCTGGTGGCCACGCTCATCGACATCGTGGCCGGGCGGCTGGCTGGCGAGGTCGCCGGGGCGGGCAAGGACGTCACCACCGCCGACATGAACGTGCACTTCCTGGCGCCGATCGTCGAGGGACCCGCGCGCGCCGAGGCCACGATCGTGCGGGCGGGACGGCGGCTGATCGTCACCGCGGTCGACGTCTACGACGCGGGTAGGCAGCGCCTGGCGACGCGCGCCACGCTCACCTTCGCGGTGCTCGAGCCCCGGCAGTCCTAGCCGCGGCGGATCCGGCCCAGCCCGGCGCGCCTCGGTCCGCGGATGTCGATCGACCCGCACACGCTGCGGCCGGTGAGGATGACGTGTGGCCTGCCCTCGGCCGGCGCGTCCTTGCGGTGGTCGCGCGCGCTGCCGACGATGACCTCGACGTCGTCGATCGAGGCGCTGGCCCCCTCCGGCAGCCGGATGTCGACCGAGCCGAACTTCATGTCGAGTTCGATGACGACGATGGGCCCCGCGAAGCGCGCCTTGGTGAGATCGAGGTCCACCGACCCCATGCGCCGGTGCAGCGCGAGCCGGGTGGGAACGACCCACTCCCCCTGGCGCTTCAGCGATCCGAGCACGCCGCGCAGTTCGACGCGGTCGGTGGCGGTGGTGACGATGGCGCCGGGGCCTGGCAGGTCGCCCACGAGTGCGGCCAGTTCGGCCTGCAGCCGGGCGCCCGCGACCGCGGCGGACCGCTCCTCGAACTCGTCGATGTCGATGAGCCCGAGCGCGACCGCGTTGTGTAGGCGCCGCAGCGTGCCGTTGCGATCGGCGTCCGATATGCGCAACGCGTCGGCAGCTGTCACCGCCGGTGGGCGGGCGAGGTCCTCGTCGGTCATGGCAGCGTCAACGTTACCGCTGCTTCAGGCGAGGTAGTCCGATGGCAGTCCGCCGAACATGTCGCCCACCATCCGCACCGCGTACTCGGAACTGCCGCCGCCGACGATGAGTGCGGCGAAGGCCATGTCCCCGCGGTACCCGGCGAACCACGCGTGCGAGCCGCCTGCGAATTCGGCCTCACCGGTCTTGCCGCGCACGTCGCCCGCGTCGCCGAGGTCCTTGGCGGTGCCGTTCGTGACGACCAGTCGCATCATGGGCCGCAGACCGTCGACCATCTTGGGCGAGATGGGCGCGCCCGCATCGGTCACCTCGGTCGGCCTGCCCGCGATCAGCTGCGGCACCGGCGTCCTGCCTGCCGCGACGGTGGCCGCGACCAGTGCCATGCCGAACGGGCTGACGAGCACCTTGCCCTGGCCGAAGCCGTCCTCGGTGCGCTCGGCGAGGTTCACCGTGGGTGGCACCGAGCCGGTGACGGTGGTGATGCCGTCGACGACGTAGTCGGGGCCGATGCCGTACTGCGCGGCCGCGTTGGTCAGGCCCCGCGGCGGCATCTTGCTGGCGAGTTCGGCGAACGTCGTGTTGCAGGAGCTGGCGAATGCGCGTGACAGCGGCACCGTGCCGAGGTCGAAGCCGCCGTAGTTCGGCACGGTGCGATGCCCGATGTCGAGGTGGCCGGGGCAGCCCAGCAGGGTGTTGGGCGTCGCCATGTCGCGGTCGATCGCTGCACCGGCGGTGACGATCTTGAACGTCGAGCCGGGCGGGTAGAGGCCCATGGTCGCGGTCGGGCCGTCCTGGTCGGCCGCGGCGTTCTGCGCGACCGCGAGGATCTCCCCCGTCGACGGCTTGATCGCGACGATCATCGCCTTCTTGCCGACCATGTCGACGGCGTCCTGCGCGGCGTTCTGCACGGCGCGGTCCAGGCTGATCGTGACCGAGGGAGCCGGTGCGCCCGGGACCTCGTTGAGCACGTCGACCTCGGCGCCGTTCTGGTTCACGCTGACGATCCGCCAGCCGGCCTCGCCGTCGAGCTGGTCCATGACCGAGGTCTTGACCTGGTTGACGATGGCCGGTGCGAAGCCGTCGTCGGTGGGCAGCAGGTCGGGCTGCGGGGTGACGACCACACCCGGCCGGTTGGCGAGCATGCCCTGGACGCGATCGTGGTCGGCCTGGTTCAGCGTCACCAGGCTCATCGGGCGCGGCGACGAACTGGCCTGCTCGGCGAGCCGCTGGCCGTTCAGCGCGGGGTCGAAGGGGCGCAGCGCGTCGGCGACCGCGGTGGCGGTCGGCATCAACTCGCCCCCGGCGGCGCGGGCGTCGAGGGCGTAGCCGTACCGGTAGCCGGGCACCAGCACGTCGGTGCCGCCGTGTTCGTTGACCGAGGCTCGGCGCGGCGGGTCCGACCGCAACGCGAACTTCTGGTGCTGTCCGAGGTTGGGGTGCAAACCCGCTGCGCTCCAACGGACTTCCCAGCGTCCCTCGTCGCGGATCATGTTGAGCTGGCCGTCGTAGCTCCACGTGCGGTTCTTGGGCAGGTGCCACGTGTAGCGGTACTTCACGCTGCCGGTGTCCTCGGCGTAGCGCGAGCCGATGACCGTCGCCTCCAGGGACGTCGCCTGCAGGCCCTTC
>JAQSXQ010000471.1 GCA_029256565.1 Mycobacterium sp. | reverse complement strand
GCCGCGGCCCGCGCCGCCTACCTCGCCGGTTTCTCCGGGTCGTCGAACCTCGCGGCCGAGCAGCGCCACGGCGTTCCCACGATGGGCACCAGCGCCCACGCCTTCACGCTGCTGCACGCGTCGGCGAGCGGAACGGACGAGAAGGCGGCGTTCGCAGCCCAGGTCGACGCCCTCGGAGTGGGCACCACGCTGCTCGTCGACACCTACGACATCGCCACCGGCGTCGCCAACGCGGTCGCCGTCGCCGGTCCCGAACTCGGCGCCGTCCGCATCGACTCCGGTGAACTCGGCGTGCTGGTCCGCCAGGTCCGCGACCAGCTCGACGGGCTCGGCGCGACGGGCACGAAGATCGTGGTCTCCAGTGACCTCGACGAGTTCGCGATCGCCGCACTGCGTGCCGAGCCGGTCGATTCCTACGGCGTCGGCACGTCCGTGGTCACCGGCTCGGGCGCGCCGACGGCGGGCATGGTCTACAAGCTGGTCGAGGTCGACGGCATCCCCGTCGCCAAGCGCAGCAGCCACAAGGAGTCCCACGGCGGCGGCAAGCAGGCGCTGCGACTGGCCAAGCCGTCGGGCACCGTCGTCGAAGAGGTCGTCCACCCCGCCGGACGCGCGCCGTCGGTACCCGAGGGGCTGGTGGCGCGTGAACTGGCGGTGCCGATGGTCCGCGGCGGCGACGCCATCGCGGACTTCTCCTTGGAGGCCGCACGCGCGCGGGTCGCCGCAGGCCTGGTGAGCCTGCCGTGGGACGGGCTGAAGCTCTCCGGTGGCGAGCCGGCCATCCCGACCCGCATGGTCGCCCCCGAGGGCACGTGACCCCGCCCAAGGGCTCCGACTCAGGCCGCGTGACGGAGTTGCTCGCTGCGGCCGTCACCGCGCTGGGCGGCGCCGAGCGCACCGGTCAGGTCGAGATGGCTCAGGCGGTCGAGCGCGCGTTCAGCACCGGCGAGCACCTCGCGGTTCAGGCCGGGACCGGAACCGGCAAGTCGCTGGCCTACCTCGTGCCTGCGATCTCCCACGCTCTCGACGCGAACCACCCGGTCGTCGTCTCCACCGCGACGATCGCCCTGCAGCGCCAGCTCGTCGATCGCGATCTGCCGCGCCTGGCCGATGCGCTGGCTCCCGAACTCCCGCGCCGTCCCGAGTTCGCGTTGCTCAAGGGCCGCGGAAACTACCTGTGTCTCAACAAGATAAACGGCGGATCCACCGCCGAGCCGGACGACCGGCCGCAGGAGGAACTGTTCGATGCCGTGGCATCGACCCAGCTCGGTCGCGACGTCAAGCGCCTCGCCGAGTGGTCGTCGGACACCGAGACCGGGGACCGCGACGAACTCGCACCCGGCGTCCCGGACCGGTCCTGGAGCCAGGTGAGCGTCTCGGCGCGAGAGTGCATCGGCGCCACCCGTTGCACCTACGGCACCGACTGCTTCGCCGAGAAGGCACGGGCCAAGGCGGGCACCGCCGACGTCGTGGTGACCAATCACGCCCTGCTGGCGATCAACGCGATCTCCGACGTCAACGTGCTGCCCGAGCACGACATGATCGTCGTCGACGAGGCGCACGAACTCGTCGACCGGGTGACGAGCGTGGCCACCGCCGAACTCTCGGCCACCTCACTCGGCATCGCACTGCGGCGCGCGGCGCGCCTCGTCGAACCCGAGGTGGCGCAACGCCTCGAGGCGGCGATCGCCACGTTCACCTCCGCACTGCACGACGAGGAACCGGGCCGCAAGGACAGCCTCGACGAGGAGATGGCGACCTACCTGACGGTGCTGCGGGACTCCGCCGACAAGGTGCGCTCGTCCATCGACACGGCGCCCAGTGACCCCAAGGCCGCCTCCGCGCGCACCGAGGCGGTGACCGCGCTGACCGACCTCAGCGACACCGCGACGCGGATCCTGACGTCCTACGGCCCGGCCATCCCGGATCGCACCGACGTGGTGTGGCTGGATAGGGAGGAACCTCGGGGCACTGGAACGGCGGGCAGGAGCGCAGCGACCGGGGGATCCAATGTGCGAGTGGTCCTTCGGGTGGCGCCGCTGTCGGTGGCGGGCCTGCTGCGCAACCGCATCTTCGACCAGCAGACCGCGATCCTCACCTCCGCGACCCTCACGGTCGGCGGCACGTTCGACGCGATGGCCCGATCATGGGGGCTGAAGTTCGGCGACGACGACGAAGGCGCGGCGTGGCGCGGCCTGGACGTGGGATCGCCGTTCGCGCATGGGAAGTCGGGCATCCTCTACGTCGCCGCGCACCTTCCCCCGCCCGGCCGCGACAGCGCGGGATCGGCTGAACAGCTCGACGAGATCGAAGGATTGATCACGGCCGCGGGTGGGCGCACCCTCGGGCTGTTCTCGTCGATGCGCGCCGCGCGTGCCACCGCCGAGGTGATGCGCGAGCGGCTCGACACCCCGGTGCTGTGCCAGGGCGAGGACACGACCTCCGCGCTGGTGCGCCAATTCGCCGCCGACGACGAGACCTCGCTGTTCGGCACGTTGTCGCTGTGGCAGGGCGTCGACGTACCCGGCGCGTCGCTGACGCTGGTGATCATCGACCGCATCCCCTTCCCCCGGCCCGACGACCCGCTGATCACCGCCAGGCAGCGCGCCATCGCCGCCCGCGGCGGCAACGGCTTCATGGCGGTGGCGGCAAGCCATGCCGCGCTGCTGCTGGCCCAGGGCGCCGGGCGGCTGCTGCGCAGCGTCGACGACCGCGGCGTAGTCGCCGTCCTCGACTCCCGCATGGCCACCGCCCGCTACGCCGGCTACCTGCGGGCGTCATTACCGCCGTTCTGGTCGACGACGGACGGCGCGCGGGTGCGGGCGGCGCTGGAGCGCCTGCGGTCCTGACCGACGCCGAGGATTCACCCGGTGCACGGGGCACTCGATCACTATCATCACGATCGACTTCCACGTGCGCGCCGCCGGCCGCTAAGGCAATCGAAAGGCAGCCTCGATGAGCCGGTGGCATCCGCTGTCCACGACGGTGATCGCGTGTGCGGCCGTGCTGGTCTCCGCGTGCGCGACGACGACACTGCAGGGCAGGCCGGTGTCGGTGTTCAGCGATCCGTTCAGCGTGGCGGGCATGGCAGCCACCGACGGCCCCACCGGGCTGCGCGACGACGCGGCCGCTCCCTCGCGCGAGGTGGTGGGAACCGACGGCAGCGAGATCGACGAACTCGGCATTCAAGCGGTCAGCGACGTCGAGGAGTTCTGGGCGTCGGCCTACGGCGACGCCTTCGGCGGCGAGTTCACCCCGGTCTCGGAGGTGCACTCGTGGGACAGCGAGGAATTCGACGGCGCGTTCTGCGG
>JAQSXQ010000470.1 GCA_029256565.1 Mycobacterium sp. | reverse complement strand
TCGGAGCCGACCCAGCGGATCTCCACCTTCGCGTGCTGCTTGAAGCCACCCGCCCGCAGCGCCTCGGCGACCGACAGGTAGGCATCGGAGAGGTCGATGTACTTGCCCACCAGTGCGATTCGCACGGTCTCGCGGGGTTCGTGGACCCGGTGCAGGAGGTCGTTCCACTGCGTCCAGTCGACGTCGCGGAACGGGAGGTTGAGCTTGCGCACCACGTACGCGTCGAGTTCCTCGCGGTGCAGCACCTTCGGGATGTCGTAGATCGACGGCGCGTCCGGTGTCGAGATGACGCCGTCGATGTCGACGTCGCACATCAGCGCGATCTTGTTCTTCAACGGTTCCGGCACGTCGCGGTCACACCGCAGGATCAACGCGTCGGGGCTGATGCCGATGCTGCGCAGCGCGGCCACGGAGTGCTGGGTCGGCTTGGTCTTGAGTTCCCCGGACGGAGCCAGGTACGGCACCAGTGACACGTGCAGGAAGAAGCAGTTGTCCCGGCCCACCTCGTGACGGACCTGACGGGCAGCCTCGAGGAAGGGCAGCGACTCGATGTCGCCGACGGTGCCACCGATCTCGGTGATCACGACGTCGGGCCGGGTGCCCTCGGCGTCCGGGAGCCCCATCGCCAGGATGCGGCGCTTGATCTCGTCGGTGATGTGCGGGATCACCTGAACGGTGTCGCCGAGGTACTCGCCACGGCGTTCCTTCGCGATCACCGTCGAATAGACCTGCCCGGTCGTGACGTTGGCCGAACCGCTGAGGTTGCGATCGAGGAAGCGCTCGTAATGCCCGACGTCGAGGTCGGTCTCGGCGCCGTCCTCGGTGACGAACACCTCACCGTGCTGGAACGGGTTCATGGTGCCCGGGTCGACGTTGAGGTACGGGTCGAGCTTCTGCATGGTCACCTGCAGACCCCGCGCCGTGAGCAGCTGCCCGAGGCTACTGGCCGTCAGGCCCTTGCCAAGAGAAGACGCGACACCACCACTGACGAAGAGGTGTTTGGTCGCGGTCTGCGGGTGCTTGCGTAGTGATGGCAACAGCGACCTCCGTGGTGATGGGGCAGGGCTTGGTTTTCCGGGCTGAAGCCTGGTTCGGGGCCTGCCGACCCACGGAATCTCACCCTAACACCGACGCCGTCGGAGTGTCGTTGGCGCGCCGCAGATGCGGTGTCGCCCACACCTCGGCTACTGCGGCAGGGTGACCGAGGCGGCGCCCTGGCCGACGCCGTACTGGCCGGGACTCCCGCCGCCTGCCAGGTCGGCGAGGGCGAGGACGGCGGTGATCCGACCGGACTGCGCGTCGACGTCGTCGACGGTGCTCACCGCGCCGCTCAGGCTCGGGTCGGATCTGATCACCGACACCGCAGCCGTGCCCGATGCCGAGCCGTCGCGACCGACGACCACGGTCCCGGCGCCGTGCGGGGCGAGACCGCCCGCGAGGCGGGCGACGGTGGACCCCTGGTTGCCGGCGTCCTCGGCCAGGCCCGCGCCGGTGACGATGAGGGCCGTGTCGGCGAGCCCGATGCGCTGCTCGCCGTAGGTGAGGAAGCCGGTGTCGCGCAGCGTGGCCAGCACGGTGTCGCGTTGCGCGTCGTCGACGCCAGCGGCGGCGGGATCCTTGCCGCGCAGCAGCGACAGGCCGAGCAGGTCGCCCGCCTGAGATCCCTGGTCGACCAGCTTGGTGCTCAGCTGGCGGCCCGCGGGAACGATCGGCGAGTTCACCACCGACAGCAGCTTCTCCGCGGAGTTGGCTTCGACGAACTCCTGGGTGAGCGCGATCGTGCCCGTCACCGTGCCGCCTGCCGTACCCACGTAGCGGGTCAGCGCGTCGACGTCGTCGTCGGCGGCGTCGGGAGTGCGGAACACGACGACCGACTTGTCCTTAAGGGCGTCACGCAGGATGCGGGGTGACATCTGCGAGTCGAAATCACCGGCGGCACTGAGCCGTTCGTTGAGGGCGTTCTTCTCCTCGGTGAGGTCGTCGATCTGCGTCTGCAGTTCGGTCTTGTCGTCGCGCAGTCCGGACAGCAGCGTGTTGGACAGCAGACCGGAACCGAGCATGACCCCGATCGCCAGGGCCAGGAACACCGCGGCGAGCGATATGGCATGCGAGCGAAGCGAGATCACCGTCGAGCCCTAGGTGACCAGACCCTGGACCCACAGGGAGAACTGATCCCAGTAGGTCGAGACCCATTGCAGCACTGCGGCATCGGCGCGCGACACCCACAGCGCGACGATCACTGCGACCAGCATGGCGAGCACGAGCAGGGCGATCGCGCCGCCGGAGATCCGGCTGCGGTACAGCGTCGCCACGGCCTTGGCGTCGACGAGCTTCTCGCCCACCTTCAGCCGGGTGAGGAACATCGACGGGTTGCTGTCCTGGCGGGTGCGGTCGAAGAACTCCTCGATGTTCGCGGTGTGCCCCGCGGTCACGATGAGCGACGCCCCGTGGTGATCGCACAGCAGCAGCGCCAGGTCGGCAGCCGAACCCGCAGCCGGGAACGTCATCGCGCCCACGCCGAGGTCCTGGATGCGTTCGAGGCCCTTCGCATGCCCGTCGGCATCCGCGGGCAGCACCACCTGTGCGCCCGAGCGGAGCACCTCGACGCTCATGACGTCGGGGTCGCCGACGATCAGGGCGGGCCGGTAGCCGGCCTTGCGCAGGATGTCGGCGCCGGTGCCGACGCCGACCAGGACCGGTTGGTACTCCTTGATGAACGGCTTGAGCGCCTTGAGGTCGTCGGCGGCGGCCGGCCCCTCCGCGACGACCACGACGTGACGGCGACTGACGTCGACGTCGATGTCGGGGATGCCCATTCCGTCGATCAGCAGCGGGCTCTCGCTGCGGATGAACTCGATCGTGTTGCCCGCGAACGCCTCCAGATGCGCGACCAGACCCGTCTTCGCCTCGATCATCAGATCGTGGATCTCGAGGTCGGTGCGCTCGTGTCCCAGCGCGAGACGACGATCGCCGGTGTAGACCCCGCCATTGTGCAGGCGGACCCTGGCGCCGTCCTTGACCTTCTTGAAGATCTCGGGACCGGTCTCGTCGATCAGGGTGACGCCATTGGCCACCAACACCTCGGGGCCCAGGTTCGGGTAGCGCCCGGAGATCGAGGGGGACGCGTTGACGACCGCGGCCACCTGAGCCTCGACGAGCGCGTCGGCGGTGATCCGGTCGAGGTCCAGGGCATCGATGACCACGATGTCGCCCGGCCCGACCCGCCGCAGCAGTCGGTCGATGTCGCGGTCGACGCGGGCGGTACCTGAGACGCCGGGGCGGGTACCGGCGTTACGGGAGAGCAGCGCTGAC
>JAQSXQ010000469.1 GCA_029256565.1 Mycobacterium sp. | reverse complement strand
ACCTCGGCGGACAGTGCCTCTTCGGGCGACCCGACACTGGCGCCCGCCTCGACGTAGGCGGCGTCGGAGAAGCTGGAGGCGTCTCCGGCGCCGGACTCGACGACGACGGAATAGCCCAGTTTGAGAAGTTGCCCGACGGTCTGGGGCGTGGCGGCGACACGCGTCTCACCCGCGTGAGACTCGCGCGGAATCCCGATCTGCATCCGAAGAGTCTCGCATTTGCCCGCCGGGCACGCGCGCACCCCTCTGTCGGTGAGCGGTCCGCTTAGTCACGGTGAGCGGCGTGCGATCCGAGGCGAACGGCGCTCACAGCCAGTCGCGTCGCTTGAACGTGACGTACAGCAGCGCCACCAGAACCACGATGATCGCCGAGCTGACCACGAACCCGTGCACGGTCTCGATCCCGGGATACTGCACGTTCTGGCCGTAGAAGCCGGTGACGGCCGTTGGCACCGCGATGACCGCGGCCCAGCCCGTCAGCTTCTTCATCACGGTGTTGAGCCGGGCGTCCTGCAGCGAGAGGTTCGTCTCGAACACGGTCGTGACCATGTCGCGCAGCGACTCCGTCCACTCCGACGCCCGCAGGACGTGGTCGTAGAGGTCGGCGTAGAGAGGATCGAGTTCCGGTGACGTCTTCGCGTCGAGCCGACGGTGCTGGATCGCGCTGACCACCTCGCGCATCGGCAGCACCACACGCCGCAGCTCGACGAGGTCCTTGCGGAAGCGGAACGTCCTGCGCTGCAGGCCGCCGCCCCTGGGGCCGTCCTCGGCGAACAGCTCGTCCTCCAGGGCCTCGATGCCGTCGTCGAGGGCCTGCACCGCGTCGAAGTGCCCGTCGACGACCACGTCGAGCAGGCCGTGCACGAGCGCGCCGACGCCGTGCTCCTGGCCGCCCAGTTCGTCGAACCGGGCCGAGACCTGACCGGTGTCCCAGCGCCGTCCGGTCTCCGCCGGGAGCCGCACCGTGATCAGCCCGCGGGGCAGGACGAAGCCCGAGATGCGGTACTTCAGCAGCGTCGAGCTGGAGTCGTCGGTGGGCGCGACCGTATCGATCGCGTAGACGGTGAAGAAGGTGTGCGAGTGGTAGACGGTGGCCTTCGTCCGCTCGTTGGGCGCCATCGCGTCCTCGACCGCCCACACGTTGAGCTTCAGCTCGTCGGCCAGTGCCGCCAGCGTTGCGTGGTCCGGGTCGTAGACGTCGACCCACACCAGCGTGCCGTCGTCGGCGAGATAGTCGGACACCTGGTCGAAGGAGAAGTCCTCCTGCGGCCGGCCCTGTCGCCACACCCGCCCGTGTACCTCTGTCATGGAAGTCATCATCGCGGAGCAGCTGATCTCGTTTTCGTACCGGGACGGCATCGACATGGTCGGACCTGCTGTATCGACGCGCGCGTAGACGCAGGATCAGTGCATGAATCCCGTGGTCGAGCGTGGCGTGGCCCGCTGCCCCAGCTGTGTCGCCATCGCTGATTACTGCTTCACCGAAGACGGTCCCGATTCGGTGCGCTACGAGGTCCGCTGCCGCAAGTGCGGCGAGGTCTACCGCGAGACGAGCGTGTTGGGCGCGACGGCGCTGACCGTCGACACGATGCACTACGTCTACATCCCGGCCAGTGAGGTCATCCGCGTGGCGCCGACCGACCGCGTGCTCGCCGAGGCGAAGCGGTGGTGTTCTGCCGCCGCAATCACGACGGCGTCGGCCGCGGCAGGCGCAAGGGTTGCCGCCGCCACCGCCGTCACGGCCGTCGCAGCGACGAAGTCGGCCCTCGCCGCCCGCGCACGGGCAGTCGAGATGCCGACTTCGTGGCCGAAACCCCGCGAACTCGAAGCGGGCGGCGCAGTAGCGGGTTAACCCAGCTTGTCGCGCAGATCCTTCAGCGTCCGCTCCAGGATCCGCGACACGTGCATCTGCGATACCCCGATGCGCTCGGCGATCTGACTCTGCGTCATCGATTCGAAGAAGCGCAGGTACAGGATCGTCCGCTCGCGGTCGGGCAGACCGGCGATGAGCGGCCGCACCGACTCCTGGTCGGTGATGCGGGCGAACGCCGGATCGGCGGTGCCCACGGTGTCGGCCAGCATCCTCGAGTCGCCGTCGCCACCGGGCACCGGCGCGTCGATCGACTGCGTGCGGTAGGCCGCCGACGCCACCAGGCTCTCGACGACGTCTGCGCGGTCGACCTCCAGGTACTCCGCCAGCTCACTGGGTGTCGGCGCACGGCCCTTGGTCTGCGTCAGCTCGGAGATCGCACGCGTCAACTGCACGTGGCGATCCTTGAGCCGGCGCGGCACGTGCATGGCCCAACCGTGATCACGGAAGTGCCTACGCACCTCGCCCATCATCGTGGGGACGGCGAAAGACAGGAAACCGCTGCCCTTTTCGGCATCGAAGCGGTTGACCGCATTGACCAGACCCAGCCGGGCGATCTGACGCAGGTCCTCGAAGTCCTCGCCGCGCCGGTCATAGTGGCGCGCGATGTGCTCGGCCAGAGGTAGGCACCGTTCGATGATCGCGTCGCGGTGACGCTGATGCTGCGGTGTGCCCTCGTCGAACATCCGCATGACGCGGAACATGTCGATGACGTCGGCGTACTCGTCGTTGTTCCGGCGTGATGCCGTAGCGGGGGTCTCCGGCGGCGCGATCTCGACGGGTGTCGTCTCGGCCAGGGGAGCCAGGTGCACCAGTTCGTCGTCCGGTGCGACCTCAGCGGCCCGGTATGAAGTGTCCATGGGAGCGTCCATTTGCATGGTCACGAGGCACCTCCGGCACACTCGTCGACCTGATTCACGAAAGCAGAGATAGTCATCGGGCGGACCCCCTAACAGGCGTCCTACGGATGCGACCGCGACAACCTGCGGCGTATCCAGTCCGTAGCGAACGGACCCGGCAATTTGCCGTGTCTGCACGGAAGGTTTCGGGGTGCCGACGCTCGCAGGAGACTCAACGAAGCGGGGGCGCGACCGAATCAAACGGTGCAGCCTTGTCGTCCGCTTCTAACTAAACGGCGCGTGGTGTCCAAGAGTGGACTACTCGAACAGTACGCCGATGAGCCCCGCATAGCGAGTGTGCATCTCGATCAGGCCCTTCACCAGCCAGGTTTATTTCGATTTCAAGAGGGCACCAGTGGATATGTCGCTGTAGCCACACGGCGAACCACCGTGGGGAAATGGAGCCGATGTGACAACTGCCATCCTCGAGCCGAGCGAAATGACGGCCGCAGGCGTGTATCGCCCTCAGGAAGATTCACAACTCATCGTCGACGTGATGGAGCGGCACGCTCCGCCCGCAGGTTTGCGGGTCGCAGACCTGTGT
>JAQSXQ010000468.1 GCA_029256565.1 Mycobacterium sp. | reverse complement strand
GAGGCGTTGGACGGCTTCGCCATTGGAGCGCTTGGCGCGCTCATGTGCACCGGCGCAGCCACGCTCACCAGGCTGTCCCCACAGTTCAAGACCGGCATGGTGGCCCGCGCCAGACCGATGGACGGCCTGATGGTCGAGGCGGGCATCCGCGGGATCGCGGTGCCCCTGACCGCGGCGTGCGTCGGCGGACTGATCGGCGCGGCACTGTGGTTCACCCGACCGGCGAACAAGAAGAACCAGCACCGCAACTACGTCCGTTTTGCCCTGTTCCTGATGGGTGTCGCCGTCATCGCCCTCTACGCGGGGCTCGGCCTGATCGACGTCGCCCAGGTCGACCAATACATCCAATTGGCAGTGCATCTCGGGGTCGCGGCGCTGGCGCTGCTGCTGCTACGCGTCGGCCTGCATCTGGCGCTCCTGCACGAACAGCACGACGAGATCTACGACGAGTTGATCCAGTGCCCGCACTGCGGACACGTCATACCCGACATGGCGTTCTGCCCGGCCTGCGGTGCGGCGACGCACGCCGCGTCGCGGTCGTCGCGCGCAGCTCGTCGTGAACTTCGGCCCGTGCGAATCGAACCCGACGCAGGGGCGTCGCCATGACCACCGTCGCGCAGGGCTACTCGTACTACGGCGGCACCTACGAGGTGCCCGAGCAGCCCAAGACCTCCCACCGGCACCTCGTCGTCGTGTGGGTGCTGGCCATCGCCGTGATCGCAGGCGGCCTCGTCGCGATGTCCGGGGCGATCCAGCAGCCCGCGGCCCGCTACGTGTGCCCGCCCGACTGCGGGACCCCGCCCATCGGCGACCCCGTGACGATCAACCCACGGTTCACCGCGGCAGACGGCTCGTTCAGCGTCGCGTACCCGGCGCAGGGCTCCGCCTACGAGGTCAAGATGGAGCCCGACGGCATCAATGCCGATCTGCTGGTCGGCGACGGCGGCACGCTGCAGTTGTTCGGCGAGCCTGCCCGCGGCCGCGCGCCACGCGACATCGCCTACGAGCTGGTGCTCGAGTCGATTCCCGACATAAAGACGGCATACGAGATCCCCAACGCGATGGTCGGCTACCAGCCCGGCTTCGGCGTCGCCGTGGACTGCTGGCCGCAGGGCATGGCCACCAGCTACACCCGGATGCGGGTGCTGATCATGGTGGCGGTGAAGAACGACCTGGCGCTGGTTGCCGCCGCCCTCGGGCCGTACCACGCGTTCGGCCCCGAGTTCGGCTCCGGCAAGCCCTCGGCCGCCAATCTCCAGATCGCCTTGGACATGGGCAAGTACGTCAACAGCTTCACCTGGCGCGGCGACCCCTCACGCTGAGCGGGCCGTGTGCCGGCGCCGAGCCGGAACCTACGGTCGCTGTACGGCGCGCCCAACGACAGGGAACGTCATTTCGGCGCGAATCGTGGCGTGACCGCCGCCGCACAATGCCGAATGGTGACATTGACCAATGTCACCATTGATGGTGTACTCGTCGGACGGTTCGACCAACGGAGGTCCGAATGCCCGCCACACCGAGTGCGAGCGATCCCGACATACCCATCCGCGGTTCGTTGCGCTCCCGCGGCGCCGCGAAGGTCAGCGGACTGACGCTGCGCCAGATCAGCGCGGTGCTGCCACCGGAGCGAGCCTGGGGATTGTGGACCTCGCGCCAGATCGTCGCGCGGATCATGGACGCCTTCGGGCCGTCCCTGGCTGGCACCCGGGTCACTCCGGTCGACGTGCGGCTGGCCGACGGCAGGCGCGTGGTCGGCGAATGGGTGCGGGGCAGCGGCGTCGGTGACGCTGACGGATCCACCCGTGCGATCTACTTCCTGCACGGCAGCGGGTTCGCGCTGTGTTCACCGCGTACGCACCGTCGCCTCACCGCGTGGCTGTCCCGGCTCACCGGACTGCCGGTGTTCTGCGTGGACTACCGCCTGGCACCCAAGCACCGCTTCCCCGCCGCGGCCGTCGACGTCCGCGCCGGCTGGGACTGGTTGTGCGGTGACCAGGGCTTCGACCCGGACCAGATCTTCATCGCGGGTGACTCCGCGGGCGGGCACCTCGCCGTCGACCTCCTGCTGCAGCCCGACGTGGCGCACCCGGCGGGCGTCGCACTGTTCTCACCCCTGATCGACCTCACCTTCGGGCTGTCCCGCACACGCGAGGAGCTGCGTCGCGACCCGGCGATCCGCGCCGTCGACGCCGCCAAGCTCGTCGGCTTGTACTGCGCGGGAACCGATCTCACCGACCCGCGGCTCACGCTCGACGTCGCGGCCGGCCGGACGCTGCCGCCGACGCTGATCCAGGCCGGTGGTGGCGAGATGCTCGTCGCCGACGCGCGCAGGCTCGCCGCCGACGTCGTCGCCGCGGGAGGCGACTGCACGCTCGAGGTGTGGCCCGACCAGGTCCACGTGTTCCAGGCGCTGCCCCGGCTCACCCCCGAGGCCGCCCCTGCGATGCGCCGCGTCGCCGCGTTCGTCGCCGACTCCTGGGCCGACTCGAGCATGGAGCGGGCCGCCGGATGAACGTCTTCGGATTCGGAAGCCCCAAGCGCACCGTCGGAGCCGACGCCGTCATCACCGGCGCGGGCAGCGGCATCGGCGCCGCCTTCGCCCTCGAGCTGGCCCGCCGCGGTGGGCGGGTGGTCTGCAGTGACCTCGACGAAAACACCGCTGCCGCAACGGCCAAGGCCATCGTCGACGCCGGCGGCTCGGCCACCTCCGTGCGGTGCGACGTCTCCCGGATCGACGACGTCACCGACCTCGCCGCACATGCGACCGACTGGTTCGGCGGAGCACCCACGCTCGTCATCAACAACGCAGGCGTCGGCGCGGGCGGCACCCCCATCGGCGAGGCAACCCTCGACGACTGGAACTGGGTGCTCGGCATCAACCTGTGGGGACCGATCCACGGCTGCCACGTCTTCGCGCCGATCCTGCGTGCCGCCGAACCGCGGCGACCGCGCGGCATCATCAACGTCGCCTCCGCGGCAGCGTTCGGCGCCGCGCCCGGCATGGCCGCCTACAACGTCAGCAAGGCCGGCGTGCTGTCCCTGTCGGAGACGCTGGCCGCCGAACTGTCCGGCACCGGCATCGGCGTCACCGCGCTGTGCCCGACGTTCGTCAAGACCGGCATCGTCGAATCCGGCCGCATCACCGACCAATCCACCCAGCTGGCCGACCGGTTGATGCGCCTGACCGGCTTCAGCCCCGAGCGGGTCGCCCGCACGTGTTTGGACACCCACGACCGCGGCGGCCTCTACTGCATGCCGCAGCCCGACGCCAGGATCGGCTGGGGCATCAAGCGATTCACCCCGACGGTGTACACCCGCG
>JAQSXQ010000467.1 GCA_029256565.1 Mycobacterium sp. | reverse complement strand
GTAGTCCTCGCGGCGGAGTTCGTAGCGGTCCATCCGATTACCGGTCCTCTCCTGCGCCGAAGAAGAACTTCTCGGCGTTGTCGTACAGATATCCGTCCAGCACGTCGGGCGGTAGATCGAGTGCCAATGCCTCGGGCACGACGCGACTTTGACGCAGCACCGGCCAGTCGGACGCGAAGATCACCTTGTCCTTGCCGCGGGTGCGCATGAAGTGCAGCAGGGAGTCAGGCAACCGCTTCGGCGACCATGCCGACGTCATCAGACGCAGGTTGGAGTACTTGATCAGCATCCGGATCGCGACGTCCCACCACGGGTCCGCCCCGTGGATCATGCACAGCTTGAGTTCCGGAAACCGCACGCACACCCGGTCGAGGTGGATCGGGTGCTGCACCTCACCCGGGATGGGCGGCCCTGGCATGCCGGTGTTGACGCACAGCGGCAGTCCGATCTCGGCGCACTTGGCGTACAGCGGGTAGTACACCGCGTCGCTCGGGGGGTACATGCCGTCGCCCCAGAAGCTGGGGCCCACAGCGGCGTACGCGACCGGTAGGTCGGCCGCGATGGCCGCGAGGTCGCGCAGCGCGGGAACCGGCCGCAGCAGATCGATCCCACCCACGGCGAGGGCGAACCGGTCCGGTCGCTGCTCGACGAACGACCGCGCCGTCACCGAGGGCTTGACCACGTTGTCCATCAGGATCGCCTTGACGACGCCGTTGGCGTCCATCTCGTCGAGCAGCTGGGACAGTTCGACCTGGTCGTAGAGCGACTGCGGGCCCTTGAAGTAGTCGTCGCGCACCTTGAGCATGAACTCGGGTTGCTTGGCCGTCTCACCGAAGTGGACGTTGACGAGGCAGTCGATGGCGCGGTGGGTCATGCGCGAGCCGCTTCCAGTTTGGCCCAGCGGTAGTCGGCCTTGCCGTTGCCGAGCCGTCTGACCGCGTCGACGAAGACGACGTCCTTGGGCGCCTTGAACCGCGCGAGGTGTTCGCAGCAGTGGGCGTGCAGCAGCTCGCGCGTCAACGCACAGTCGGGTCGTAGCGCGACGAGCGCCACCACCTCCTGCCCCCACCGCTCACTGTCGCGGCCGACGACGAGCGCGTCGCGAACGCCCGGGTATGCGCGCAGCACTTCCTCGACCTCCTCGACGAACACCTTCTCGCCGCCGGTGTTGACCACCAGCGAGTCCCTGCCGAAGAGCCGAAGCGTCCCGTCCGGCTCGATCGAGGCGCGATCCCCGGAGATGACGACCCGCTGCCCCGCCACGGTCGGGAAGGTCTTCGCCGTGGCGTCGCGATCGTCGAAGTAGCCCAGCGGGATTCGGCCGCCTCGTGCCACCCAACCGATCTCGTCGTCGCCGGGGTCGAGGAATCGCGTGTAGTCCTCCGACAGCACCAAGCCGCCCGGGCGAAGCTCGAAGGTGTCCTTCTGGTCGCCGCGCTGACTCCGGCCGAACCCCATGTTTCCGGTCTCCGACGACCCGTACCCGTTGATGATGGTGATCTGCGGCAGGTACTCGAGCAGTGCCGCTTGGTGTTTCGGGTTGGTCGCCGCGCCGCCCGTACCGATCGCGAACAGGGACGACAGGTCGTAGGTTCGGCGACCCAGCTCCTCGACCAGAGGCGCCGCGTACGCATCGCCGACCATGGTCATCAGGCCGACCCGGTGGCGCTCCGCCGTCCGAAGCACCGTGCGGGGGTCGAACCCGTGCTTGGTATCGGACAGAACGGTGGTCTGCCCGCACAGCACCGCCGAGAACGCGGTCCACAGGCCCGCGGCGTGCATCAGCGGCGACACGGCGAACCACGGTGGCCCGGCGTGGGCGACCTTCTGGTGGATCTCGCCAACCGCATCGTGGTCGGCACCGTTCATCGACGACACGTAGATGTCGCCCTGGCGCCACATCACGCCCTTGGGGCGCCCGGTGGTGCCACCGGTGCAGATCATCAGGAGGTCGTCCGGCGAGGTGGCGATCGGTTGATCGACCTCGCCGGCGGCGAGCGCATCGTCGAGCGTGATCGCGCCTGCGAGCATCGGCGCGTCGCTGCCGTCGTCGACCGAGACGAGCAGTTCGGCGCTCTCGCAGGGCAGTACGTCGGCGAACTTGGCGCCGAGGGACCGGTGGTACATCACCGCGCGCGGCTTCACGTACGCGAGGAGTTCGGCGACCTCGCGCGGGGTGTAGTGGTAGTTCACGTTGACCGGCACGACGCGCGCCTTCAGACACCCGATCACCGCGTCGGGGTAGAGGTCGTTGTGCATGATGAGCGCGACGCGGTCCTGTCCGCACTCCCACTGTTCGAGTTCGTCGCGCTCGCGCTGCGCCCCGAATCCCCTGGCCGCGAGGAAGTTCGCGAGCCGGCGCGTGCGCTCGGCGGTGTCGCCGAAGGTGCTGACGCGTTCCCCGCAGATCGTCATCACCCGATCCGGCACCACCTCGGCGATGGCGTCGACGACGGCGCCGATGGTCCATTCGCTCATGAGCGGGACGCGGCCGCCACGTTCGCTCCGAGAAGTTCGAGGGCGTTGTCGCGCATGACCTTCCGGGTGTCCTCGGCGCTGAACTCCGGGAACTGCGGAATGTCTGCGGTGAAGGTCATCGGGTCGGCGAGCCCCTCGCCGTGCGGCCAGTCGGAGCCGAACAGGATCTTGTCCACGCCGATGGTGGCGGCGAGCAGCTTGACGTCGTCCTCGTAGTACGGCGCGATCCAGACGTTGTTGCGCAACTGCTCGACCGGGTCTTCGGTGAAGTGGTACGGCGCGGTGTTGGCCGCCTTCTTCAGACGTTTGATGAGCCGGTACACGAAGTAGGAACCGTTCTCGATGCTCGCGACCTTCAGCGTGGGGTGCCGGGTGAAGACCTGGTGCACGATCATCGAGGCCATCGAGTCGTGGATGGCACGGTCGTCGAGCAGTACCTGGTCGAGCGGGTCCTTCTTGCCGAAGCCCTCGAACGTCGCCTTGCCGCCCCACAGTGCCGCGATCGCGAGGTAACCGCTGTCGGACAGGTGGAAGACCACCGGGACGCCGGCTTCGGCCAACCGTGCCCACACCGGGTCGTGCAGTGGATCGCCCAGCGAGCGGGGTTTGACGACACCGGGTACCGGCGCCGGGCGCACGCAGACGATCTTGGCCCCGCGCGCCAGCACGAACTCGACTTCGTCGACCGCCTGGTCCGGGTCGGCCAGTGAGACGATCGGCGCCGAGAGGAATCGGTGGTCGGGCCGGTCGAAACCCCAGTCCTCGTCGAGCCACAGGTTGAAGGCGTGTACCGAGGCCATCGTCGCCTCGACGTCGTGCTTGAGCGCCTCCTCCACACCGCA
>JAQSXQ010000466.1 GCA_029256565.1 Mycobacterium sp. | reverse complement strand
GGTGCCGCTGAACCGGTTGCCCGTGACCTTGCCGCCGGTGACGGCGAGGACCTGGCGCAGCCCGTACGGGCCAGGGCCCACGATCTGCGGTTCGGCGAGTTCTGCGGTGTAGGAGAACTCCGGCTCCAACTTCACTGGGTGGCCCCCACTCCCGCGGCCGCCATCACAGCTGACATGCCCTCGGCGATCACGTCGCGCCCGAAGGCCTCGAGCACGACGTTGGGATTGAAGTACTCGCGGATCAACACGACTTTGCCGTCCCGTATCCGCATGTGGGTGCAATAGGTATTGGCGTAGATCTTGCCGGTCTGCGTGACCGTCGCCTTTCCGTGCAGTTCCAGGATGAAGAGTTCCGGGTCGGTCGTGTCGTGCACGGTCAGCGAATCGATCCGGAGGTCGGGCACCGAGGCGAAGAACCAGTCGATGAAATGACCAATCAGGTGCCGGCCGGGGACGGTGTCGGCGAGCGGCTCGGGCGCGAAGGGCATCTCCCAGACGCCATCCTCGGCGAAGTTGTCCTTCCACGCCTCGAGGGCCCCGCCGCGAGGCGGACCGTTCTCGAGTGCCGCCCAAAATCGCTCAACCGTCGCTCGATTGTCCGTTTGTACGCTCATGTGCCCGCCTCCATCTCTCGGTCGACTGCCGTCACAGTCGGATGCCAAAACTGAGACTGCACCATGCGTCGTTGATAGTCAACATCATGTCGACAGTCCGAAATTCGATAGCCCCGAACAGAATTGGTCCATGCGATGTGGCACGAAGTTCGTATCGACATAGTGTTGATTAACAACGACGCCAAGTCTAGGATCGCTAGTGTCCGTTGCGCTACCGCCTTCGAAGTGGCGCATTCAGCACACGGGGCCACCACTCAGACACGTTGACGACGACGAGGATCCGCTAATGACGACACCCACGAACCGACTCTTTCGTCTGCAGAGGCGGCCGCAAGGCCAGGTCACCGAACGAGATCTCGAGTGGGTCGAGGAGTCCATCCCGGATATTGCGGAGGGGCAGGCGTTGGTCCGCACCTTGTACCTGTCGCTCGACCCTACGAACCGCGTCTGGATGAGCCAGTTGCGTTCCTACATCCCGCCGGTCGAATTAGGCGCCGTGATGCGGGGTCTCGGTGTCGGACACGTCATCGAGAGCCGGCGAGACGACCTGCCGGTCGGCGCATTCGTCCTCGGCTTCACCGGGTGGCAAGAATATTGCGTCGCTGATGATTCGGTTCTCGAGTTTCCGTTCACAGTACTGCCCGACCCCCTGCCGGCGCCGCTCTCGGCATTCCTGGGCGTACTTGGCCACACCGGCATTTCAGCGTTCATCGGTATCGAGCTGGGTGATCCGCAGCCCGGCGAGACGGTTGTCGTTTCCGCCGCAGGCGGAGCCGTCGGTTCCATCGCCGGCCAGCTGGCGAAGCAGCGCGGCGCACGCGTGGTCGGCATCGCCGGCGGCGCAGAGAAGTGCCGGCACCTGGTGGCCGAACTTGGCTTCGATGCCTGCGTGGACCGGCACTCGGACGACTGGCGCGAGCAACTCGACCAGGCGACCCCCGACGGCATCGACGTCGACTTCGAGAACGTGGGCGGCCCGATCATGGACCACGTTCTCGGCCGGTTGAACACCGGTGCACGAGTCGCGCTGTGCGGTCTGATCTCGGAATACGACACCTACAACGACGACGGCGACCAACCCGGTCTGCGCAATGCAAACCAGCTCCTCATGCAGCGAGCCACCCTGCGGGGCTTCATCGTCACCGACCACATCGACCGTTACGCCGAGATCATCGGAAAGCTCGCCGCGGCACTGGGCGAGGGCTCGGTGACGTACGACGAGACCGTCGTCGAAGGTCTGGAAAACGCTCGGGAAACCCTCAATCAGGCACTGTCCGGCGGCGCTCGCGGAAAGACCGTTGTCCAGGTCGCACCTCTCCCCTAGTCCGTTGGTCGACCAGCACGCCGTCCCACCGGTGTTGATTCACCGGTTGGACGGTGCAGCAACGGAAAGCCAGTCAAGGATGGCCGCGTTCGTCTGGGGTGCGCAGTATCGATTCGGACGTGCAGACAGGTGCTGTGCAGCATTGGTCCCGATTGCCTACCACCAGCAGAGTCGGCACTGCCATGGACTGTGAAACTGATTGCGCTGGACAGCTTCCAAGCTGCCATCTTCTGCTGTACTCAAGTCCTCGTGCGCCTCGTGGGCAGCGATGACAGCCGGGTCAGCGTTCGGCCCGTAGTAGAAGAAGCGCCGCATTCCGGCGTTGGTCGTAAGGTAGCCCGGGTCGTCGACGGGGACGCCATCCGGAGATTCTCTCGGACAACGTGGCTCGTGCTGGTGAGCACCAAGGCGTCGACGTCACGGTGCTTGGCGGCCGCACTCCAGGCCATCGATGACCCGAGAGAACGTGACATCGGGACTCTTCGAGCACTACGACGTCGGTGGCGGACACCCGATTGACGGGACGACCGCTCCAGGAATCCGGCCGGACGGCATCGTGGCCTGGGCGAGCGCCGGGGCGCCCGACACGGATGCGTTCGTGCAGTCAGCCACCCGCTGATTCGGCCGGCCGAATCGCCGCCGCACCGGATGAGAACGGCTTAGTCAGCCAACCTTGGTTGGACTGGGCGGCCGTACTTCCCGCCGGAGTATCTTGCCGGTTGGGCCCTTCGGCAGGGAGTCGACGAACCAGATTTCGCGGGGGTATTTGTAGGCGGCGATGCGATCTCGGACGAAGGTCTTCAATTCGCCCACTTCTGCGTGCGCACCCTGTTTGAGGGCCACGGCCGCGCCGATCTCCTCGCCGAGGTCGGGGTCGTCGATGCCGATCACCGCCGCCTCGGCGACGGCGGGATGTTCGTACAGAACTTCCTCGACCTCGCGGGGATAGACGTTGTACCCACCTCGGATGATCAGATCTTTCTTCCGGTCCACGATGGTGTAGTAACCGTCGCCATCACGCGTGGCGATGTCCCCTGTACGAAACCACCCGTCGGGGATGGCTTCGGCTGTCGCCTCGGGTCGGTTCCAGTAACCCTTCATCAGATTCTCACCCTGGATGGCGATTTCGCCAGGTTCGCCATCGGGAACGTCCTCGCCATCATCGCCGACGATGCGCAGCGCGCAACCCCGTACCGGTATCCCGATGGTGCCGGGCCTGCGCTGGTGGCCTGGCTGGTTGAAGCAGGCGATGGGCGCCGTCTCCGAGAGCCCGTACCCTTCGTAGATCTCGCAGTCGAACTTCCGCTCGAAGGTTCTTAGAATCTCGACTGGCATGGGCGCACCGCCGGTGATGCATGTGCGCAGTGACGACATGTCGGCGTCGTC
>JAQSXQ010000465.1 GCA_029256565.1 Mycobacterium sp. | reverse complement strand
GTGAAGACCTGGTAGCCGACGGCCTGCTCCGCGCCCGAACCGTCGTCGAGGATCTGCCTTCCCGCTTCGGCCTCGAGTTCGCGCACCGCGCGGCGCTCCGACGTCGTCGCCATGGGCAGGTCCGGGAAGACCAGCGCAATGACTGCGAGGCCCGCGAGTTCTCCGACGAGGTGATTGTTCGCCGAACTGAACCGCGACCGGTCCGACCAGCAGCACTGTGCAGTCGCCACGAGCATGTCGGTGATGCTCGCGAACCGGTCGGCGGTGAGATCGGGGCTGTCCCGCAGGCCCTGCAGTGCCAGCGCGATCGAGATCGCCCGCAGTCCCGGCTCGAACGGGTTGCGCCAGCCGATGCCCACCCCGGGTGGGTTCTGCCGGATCCAGCCGTCGACCTGGTCGAAGGCGGCCGCGCTGAACCGCGCCTCGCCGGTGATCAGCCACGCCTGAGCGAGCAGCGGCAGGTGCTGCAGCCGGTTCAGCTCCCAGATCCACTTCACGTCACCGGCGGCGGTTCGATAGTCGATCGCCGACGATGCGGTGGTCGGCCACGTCGTCCTCGAGACCGGGTCGAAGTGCCAGTCGACGGGGGCGGGCACCGCGACGGTGGGATAGCCGAAGTAGGTGACTTCCAGGCGCGCCGCTCGCTCGGCCGCGTCGACGAGGTCGGCGGCCCACCGCGGGTGCGCATCGGCCAGTGCTCGAGCGCGCGACCGGTCCAGCAGCACGGGACGTCGACGTGCCGCGCGGAACGCCTCGAGCGCCGCGTCGCGCGTGCCGTCCGAATAGCCCGCCACCGAGCGCCCCACCGGCAGCCCTGCCGCGTGCACCCGTCGCGCCGCCACCCGGCCGACGCGCCAGCCCACCTCGGCCGCGCTCATCGACCTGAGCCGACTGGCATACCAGCGAAAATTTGCCATGACACCTCCCTTCGTGTGCAGGTGAGCACTCTAACCGCCGTTCGATGGGTCACACGAATCCTCGCATTGCAGTTAGATCCGGTATTGTCTGCGTTCGGCCCACGTTTACGGCCTCAACCATTTAGTTCCGTAGTGACGTTGCTAGCAGCAACCAGAGGAAAGTGATTGGCAATGGCTCCACGCGTACCGGCGGTGAGCATCACCCACCGCGCGCGGACCATGCATCCGCTGCGTCCGGCAATGCGCCACGAACTGTCGCGACTGGAACGCGCGGGCGCCGACGAGATCCGGCGAAGTCAGGAGCGCCGGCTGCGCGCCCTGGTCCGCTTCGCCGCCACGGCGTCCCCGTTCTATCGCCGGTACTTCCGGGACAGCGGCATCGACCCGCGTTCGATCACCACGCTCGACGACCTCCACCTGCTCCCGCTGCTGACCCGCGACGATCTCGCGGCCGACCCCGAGTCCTTCCGCACCTACCCCCGACACCTGATGTGGAGTTCGAGTTCCAGTGGCACGTCGGGCCGACCGGTCCGCGTCTACCGCACCCAGGGGTCGTCGGTGTACGAACTCTGCGCGCTCGAACGGCAGTGGTCGTGGTTCGGTCTGCGTCCGGGCGCGCGCCGGGTCATCCTGCGGGGCAGCGCCTTCGCCGCCGACGAACCGGGCCGCGTCACCAAGGAGGTGCCCGGCGCCCACCAACTCCTGGTGTCCAGCTTCCATCTCACACCGGCCACGCTGGACGCCATCCTGGCTGACGTCCGAGCCTTCGCGCCTGATGCCATCGAGGGCTGGCCGTCGAGCATCGCCCTGCTGGCCTCGCTGCTACGCGAACGTGGCGAACGGCTGCCCGTCACCGCCGTCATCACGTCGTCGGAGACCATGAGCGACGCACGCCGTGCCCTGATCGCCGACACGTTCGCCTGCCCCGTTGTCGACCACTACGGCCAAACGGAACGCGTACTGATGGCGGGCGGTTGTGAGCGCGGCGGATACCACGTGTTCCCGGACTACGGCATCGCCGAGTCGTTGCCGGTACCCGGTGCACCGGATCGGTGGGAACTCGTCGGGACTCCGCTGCACAACTGGGGCTTCCCGCTGTTCCGCTACCGGACCGGTGACGAGGTGGGCCCCGAACCCGGACAGCCGTGCGCGTGCGGGCGCTCGTTCCCTCGGCTGAACCCCGTGTCCGGCCGCGTCGAGGATTCGTTCACTGCCGCCGACGGTAGGCCGATCCCGTTGCCCGGCACGGTCGTCGACGATCTGACCGGCGTGCGCGAGGCGCAGATCGCGCAACTCGGGGCCGGGCGCTTCGAGGTGCGCGTCACCCCCGCGGGAGGTTTCGAGCGACCAACCGTCGACGCGGCAGTGCGACGCAACGTCGACCGCTACATCGGAACCGGCCAGAGCGTGACGCTGCGCGTCATGACCGAGATACCGCGCGGCAAGAGCGGCAAGCTCAAGACCGCCGTCGTCGAGGGTGGCTGATCTCGTGCGCGTCGTGACCCGAGCCGTCGTCTATCCGATGGTGGCCGCGCTCATCGCGTCGTGCAGTGCGGCGAACGTCGGTACCGCAACGTCGCGCGCCGAACCCATCCGCGCCGTCGAGACAGCGCCGACGTTCCCCAGAACCGCCGCCTACTACCTCGACCAGGACGAGCTGCCGTCGGTCGACGAACTCGCCCGCTACGACGTGGTCGTGATCGACAACGAGTGGGCCCACCGCATGCCGCGTTCGTTCTTCGATCGGCTGCACGCGCGCAACCCGCGCCTCAAGCTCCTGGCCTACGTCAACGTCGTGGACTCGGTACACGAGATCGGGTCCTACGAGTACTGGCGCAACGCCTACGCGATGTGGCAGATCACGAAGGACGACAAGGCGTTTCGCTTTCCCGACCAGTGGCTCGCCAAGACCGCGGCCGGGGCACCCGTGCACGAATGGGAGGACCGCGTGATGGCGAACCTCACCGATCGGGCACCGCGGGTCGACGGCCGGCTCTTCGTGGAGTACGCCGCCGACTGGATCGTCGACACCGTCTGGACGGCAGGCATCTGGGACGGGGTGTTCCTCGACGTCTGGGGTGACCGCATCTGGACCGCCGACGCCGACCGCTGGGACGTCGACCGTGACGGCGTCGACGAGACCGACGCCGAGATCTACGCGCCAGGCGGCCCATGGGACCGCGGACTGACCATCGGTGAACGCAGGCTGCGCAGCGCGCTGCCCACCGCAATCCTGGTGGCGAACGGCAACCGCACCCTGCGTGACGGACTGCTCAACGGACGGGTGTTCGAGAGCTTCGCCGATCCCGCCGTGCGGCCCGACCCCATCGACGACGTCTACTCCTACGTCGACACCGCGTCCAGCGGCGGGCAGCGCCAGCCGTCGGTCTCGATCAACGTCAACACC
>JAQSXQ010000464.1 GCA_029256565.1 Mycobacterium sp. | reverse complement strand
GCCTCACTGGTCGCGTCCGTGGTGTCGCTGTGCGGCATCGGCTCGATCGCGGGCATCATCCTCGGCGTCGTCGCGATCAACCAGATCAAGGTGAGCGGCGAGTCCGGCCGGGGCCTGGCGCTCGCGGGCATCATCGTCGGCGCCGTCACGCTGCTGTTCAGCATGCTCTGGCTCGTCCTCGTCGCGGCGGCTTGATGACCAACGGTCCCGAGCAGCCCTACCGCGGTCCGGAGTTCCCCGCACCCGACGGTTCGACGCAGCCGCTGGACTACCCCGCCAACCCCGGGCTGCCGCCGCCGGTCCACTCCGACGGCTGGTCGCAGCCGGGCGGGTACCCGCCGCCCGGGTATCCCGCTCCGGGCTATCCGGCTCCGGGCCATCCCCAGCTCGGCTACCCGCCGCCCTATCCGCCGTACGCCGGCGGCTACCCGTACGACCCGTATCGAGCGGCTCAGCCTGCGGGCACCAACGGCAAGGCGATCGCGGCGCTGGTCTGCGCGCTCACCGGGCTGCTCTGCGGCCTGCCCGCGGTCGTCGGCGTGGTGCTCGGGATCATCGCCATGCGGGAGACGCGTCGTACCGGGCAGGACGGTTGGGGTCTGGCGCTCGCGGGCGTCATCGTCGGCGGTCTGATCACCGCTGGCATGATCCTGTACGTGCTGCTGATCGTCGGCATGTTCGCCAGCGGCTACACCGTCGTCTGAGGTCCGCGGCCTGAGCGCTACGCGGGCGGTTCGAACGGCGCCGTGGTGCGCGCCATCCCGGCCGCCCTGCCCTTGCCCGCGATCACCAGCGCCATCTTGCGGCTCGCCTCGTCGATCATCTCGTCGCCGAGCATCACCGCACCGCGCGCCCCGCCCGCCCTCGACGTGTGCCACTCGTAGGCCTCGAGGATCAGTTCGGCGTGGTCGTAGTCGTCCTGGCGGGGACTGAAGATCTCGTTGCCCGCGGCGATCTGGTCGGGGTGCAGCACCCACTTGCCGTCATAGCCGAGCGCCGCCGATCGAGCGGCGACCCTGCGGAAGGCCTCGGTATCGCGCACCTTCAGGTAGGGCCCGTCGATCGCGTTGATGCCGTGCGTGCGCGCAGCGACGAGGATGCGCATCAGGACGTAGTGGTGGGCGTCGCCCACGTCGTAGCCCTCGGGCTGCTCGCCGACGACCAGGGTGCGCATGTTGAGGCTCGCCATCATGTCCGCCGGCCCCAGCACCAACGCCTGCACTCGGGGTGCCGCGGCGATCGCGTCGACGCCTGCCAGGCCCGCGGCGTTCTCGATCTGCGCCTCGATCCCGATCCCGCCCACCGGAAGTCCGTGCGTGTGCTCGAGTTGGGTGAGCAACAGATCGAGCGCCTGAACGTGCGAGACGTCGACGACCTTCGGCAGCACCACCAGGTCGAGGTGTTCGCCCGCACCCGCCACGACCTCGATGACGTCGGCGTGGGTCCACGGCGTCGTCCAGTCGTTGACCCGGACGCCGCGCAGCTGACCGGCCCAGCCGGGTTCGGCGAGCGCGGCGGCCACCCGGGCGCGTGCGGCGCCCTTGGCGTCCGGGGCGACGGCGTCCTCGAGGTCGAGGAACACCTCGTCGGCGGGCAGCTGTTTGCCCTTGGCGATCATCTTGTCGCTACTACCAGGGACCGACAGGACGGTTCGACGGGGGCGATACGGGTTGGACACGCCAACACTCTCTACCCTTTGAGGCATGGCGGCGGTGAACAGGGTCTATGCGGCCCGACTAGCGGGGATGGTGGTGCTCGGTCCCGATGGCGAGTCCATCGGGCGCGTTCGCGACGTCGTGATCAGCATCAGCATCGTCAAGCAGCAGCCCCGCGTTCTGGGTCTGGTCGTCGAATTGCTCACGCGCAGAAGGATCTTCGTGCCGATCCTGCGCGTCACCGCCATCGAGCCGAGCGCGGTCACGCTGACCACCGGCAATGTGTCGCTGCGCCGATTCGCCCAGCGGCCCGGTGAGGTCCTCGTGCTGGGCCAGGTGCTCGACACCCGCGTCCGCGTCGACGATCCCGAGCTGCCGCAGCTCGCAGGCGTCGACGTCGTGGTGGTCGACCTCGCCATGGAGCAGGTCCGTTCCCGCGACTGGGTCGTCACCCGCGTGGCGGTGCGGAACCACCGGCGCCTGGGCCGGCGCACGTCGGTGCACGCCGTCGACTGGCAGAACGTCATCGGCCTGACGCCGTCGGCGCTCGCGCTGCCCGGCCAGGGCGTCGCGCAGCTGCTCGCGCAGTTCGAGGGGCAGCGACCGATAGAGGTCGCCGACGCAATCCGAGAGCTGCCGTCCAAGCGGCGCTACGAGGTGATCAACGCCCTCGGCGACGAACGCCTCGCCGACATCCTGCAGGAGCTGCCCGAGAGCGAGCAGGTCGATCTGCTCGAACAGCTCGACACCGAGCGCGCCGCCGACGTGCTGGAGGAGATGGATCCCGACGACGCCGCCGACCTGCTCGGCGAACTGGGTGCGTCGCGCGCCGAGGTGCTGCTCGCCCGGATGGATCCCGAGGACTCCGAACCGGTGCGGCGACTGCTCAAGCACTCCCCCGACACCGCGGGCGGTCTGATGACGTCGGGTCCCGTCGTGCTCGCCCCCGACACCACGGTCGCCGAGGCGCTGGCCCGCGTCCGCGATCCCGACCTGACCCCGGCACTGGCGTCGCTGGCGTTCGTCGTGCGCCCGCCGACCGCCACGCCGACCGGGCGCTACCTGGGCTGCGTGCACCTGCAGCGGCTGCTGCGCGAGCCGCCCGCCACCCTGGTCAGCGGCATCGTCGACACCGACCTGCCCAACCTGACCCCCGACACCTCGCTGGCCGCGGTCACCCGCTACTTCGCCGCCTACAACCTGCTCTGCGGGCCGGTGGTCGACGAGGAGAACCACCTGCTGGGCGCCGTCACCGTCGACGACGTGCTCGACCACCTCCTGCCGCACGATTGGCGCGTCAACGTCGACGAACCCGAACTGCCGGTCGCCGACGTCACGGCCGCGGGCCCCGCTAGGCCGTCATGAGTGATGCGACGGCGCGTCAGCGCCTCGACACACCCCGCACGTCCCGACGGTTCACACCGCAGTTCGACGTCGAGGCCGCCGGCCGGTTCGGCGAGAGATTCGCCCGGTTCCTGGGCACCGGCCGCTACCTGGCGATGCAGACGGTGTTCGTCATCATCTGGATCCTGCTGAACCTGTTCGCCCTTCAGCTGCAATGGGATCCGTATCCGTTCATCCTGCTGAACCTGGCGTTCTCGACGCAGGCCGCCTACGCCGCGCCCCTGATCCTGCTGGCCCAGAACCGACAGGAGAACCGCGACCGGGTG
>JAQSXQ010000463.1 GCA_029256565.1 Mycobacterium sp. | reverse complement strand
GACGGCCGTGAGATTGCCTCGGTGGAGTCACCGCCGCTGATGGAACGACTCCGGGAGATGATGAATGCGTCGGACAACGTGATGGCAGAGAGCATCGGCCGGGAGGTCGCGGCCAAGCTCGACCGCCCCGCCAGCTTCGACGGCGCGGCCGGGGCGGTGCTCGAGCAGATCCGCCGCTCGGGCGTCGACACCGCGGGCGCCGTGCTGCGTGACTCCAGTGGCCTGTCGATCGACGACCGCCTGACCGCCGAGACGCTCGACGAGGTCGTCACCGCCGCGGTCGGCGACGACGAGCCCAAACTGCGGCCGCTTGTCGACCTGCTGCCCATCGCCGGTGGCAGCGGGACCCTGTCGAACCGCTACCTCGACACCGACGAAGGCCGCGAGGCCGCGGGCTTCCTGCGGGCCAAGACCGGATCGCTGACGGGAACCAACGCGCTCGCAGGCATCGTCACCGACGAATCCGGGCGGGTGCTGACGTTCACGTTCATCTCCAACGAGGCCGGGCCCACCGGCCGCACCTCGCTCGACGCCCTGGCCGCCGCACTGCGGTCGTGCGGGTGCAGCGCGTGAGCGCCGCGTCGGCTCCCACCGTCGGACGCACCGTCGACTGGGACTTCGCAGCGACGGTCGCGCGCAAGCTCGTCCGTCCCACCCCGCCCGTCACCGAGTACACCCGTCGCCAGGCCATCGAGCAGCTGTCGGAGGCGGCGCGGCGCTCCGAGGGCCCGGTGCGCGAGGTCACCGGTCTGATCGAGGGCGCGACGATCACCGAGGCCCGGATCGTCGACCGTCGCGAATGGGTCACTGCGGCATCGCAATCCATGCGCGTGATGACCGGCGGCGACGGCGGCGAGGCCAGCGGCTTCCTGACCCGCCGCATCACCGGGGCGCAGACGGGTGCGGTGCTGGCGTTCGTGTCCTCGGGGATTCTGGGGCAGTACGACCCGTTCGCGACCGGAGGGCAGGAGCGCAGCGACTCGGGGAATGAACCCGGGAACGGAAGCGGCCCTGGCGAACTGCTGCTGGTGTACCCGAACGTCATCGCCGTCGAGCGGACGCTGCGCGTGCAGCCCGCAGACTTCCGGCTGTGGGTCTGTCTGCACGAGGTGACCCACCGGGTGCAATTCCGCGCCAACCCGTGGCTCGCCGACCACATGTCGCAGGCGCTGGCCGTCCTCACCGACGACGCCACCCAGGATGCCGGCGCAGTGGTGGGCAGGCTCAGCGAATTCGTCCGCGACCGCCGCAACGGCGTCGACGCCGAACCCAATGCCGAGGGCATCCTCGGGCTGATGCGCGCCATCCAGTCCGAACCGCAGCGCGCGGCGCTCGACCAGTTGCTGGTCCTCGGAACGCTTCTGGAGGGGCACGCCGACCACGTGATGGACGCGGTCGGCCCCGCCGTGGTGCCGACGGTGGCCACCATCCGGCGCCGGTTCAACGACCGCAGGCAGCGCAAGCAGCCGCCGCTGCAGCGGGTCGTGCGGGCACTGCTGGGCTTCGACGCCAAGATGAGCCAGTACACGCGGGGCAAGGCCTTCGTCGACGACGTGGTGTCCAAGGTCGGCATGGAACGGTTCAACGTGGTGTGGACCGGGCCCGAAACCCTGCCGCTGCCAACCGAAGTCGACGAGCCGCAGCGATGGATCGACAGGGTCCTCTAGCCACCCTGCGCCGCGCCGTCGAGGGCTTCGCGCAGGCGCACCCGATCGGCGACGACGCCTGGTGCGTGGCGCTGTCGGGGGGCGCCGACTCGCTGGCGCTCACCGCGGTCGCCGCACGCCTGCGCCCGACCACCGCGCTCGTCGTCGACCACGGACTGCAACCCGCGTCGGCTGCCGTCGCCGCGGCCGCCTGCGCACAGGCCCGGCACCTCGGCTGCACCGACGCCCGCGTGCTGACGGTCACGGTCGGCTCGTCCGGCGGGCCGGAGGCGGCAGCACGCCGCGCCCGCTATGCCGCCCTCGATGCCGAGCGCGCCGGCCGGCCGGTGCTGCTGGCACACACCCTCGACGATCAGGCGGAGACCGTGCTGCTGGGTCTCGGCCGCGGCTCCGGTCCACGGTCCATCGCGGGCATGCGCGCCCACGATCCGCCGTGGGGGAGGCCGCTGCTCGGGGTGCGACGCGACGCCACGCGCGCGGCCTGTGCCGAACTCGGCCTGACGCCGTGGGACGACCCGCACAACGCCGACCCCCGATTTACCCGCGTCCGGTTGCGCGCCGAGGTGTTGCCGCTGCTCGAGGAGGTCCTCGGGGGTGGTGTCGCCGAGGCGCTGGTCCGCACCGCGGCGGCACTGCGCGAGGACACCGACGAACTCGACGCGCAGGCATCGGCCCGGCTGAGAGAGCTTGCCGTCGACGGCGGCCTGCCCGTGAACCGCGTGGCCGAACTCCCCGCTGCGATCCGGCGCCGCGTCGTCAGGGGCTGGCTGCTGGCCGAGGGCGCCACGGGCCTCACCGACAAGCAGATTCGCGGGGTCGACCTGCTGATCACCGACTGGCGGGGCCGGGGCGGCGTCGCCGTCGAGTCGCCGCACCGGGGCGAGCGAGTGTTCGCCGAGCGCCGCGGCGACCGGCTCGCACTGCGCCGCGAACCGGTGTGAATGGCCGCGGGTTCGGACACGCATCCCGGCTTCTGTTGGTCGCAGCGCAGCGGACGTGGCACGCTGTTGCCGTGGATCGGTCGAGCGAAGCGACGGGGGTTGATCCGACGCATCGTGGCGCGGGGCTGTACCCGGGCGACATCAAGTCGGTACTGCTCTCCGAGGAGCAGATCCAAACGCGGACCAACGAACTCGCCGAGGAGATCGGCAACGCCTACCGGGACGCGGTCGCCGAACACGGTGAGGACCTGCTGCTCGTCACGGTGCTCAAGGGCGCGGTCATGTTCGTCACCGACCTGTCCCGGGCGATCCCGCTCCCGACGCAGCTCGAGTTCATGGCCGTCAGCTCCTACGGTTCGTCGACGTCGTCGTCGGGTGTGGTTCGAATCCTCAAGGACCTCGATCGCGACATCAACGACCGCGACGTCCTGATCGTCGAGGACATCATCGACTCGGGGCTGACCCTGTCCTGGCTGCTCCGCAACCTCGCCAGCCGGCACCCCCGCTCGCTCAACGTGTGCACGCTGCTGCGCAAGCCCGACGCCGTCCGCACCGAACTCGACGTCAGCTACATAGGTTTCGACATCCCCAACGAGTTCGTCGTCGGCTACGGCCTCGACTACGCCGAGCGCTACCGCGACCTGCCCTTCATCGGGACCCTCGAACCGAAGGTCTACGAGAACCCCTGATCGTCAGGAGCGTGACGTGATCCAGCCCG